>DNNJ01000187.1:0-1656 GCA_003487955.1 Clostridiales bacterium
GTTATTCTTGACTGGGTACCTGCTCATTTTCCAAAAGATGAACACGGATTATATAAATTTGACGGAGATTACCTTTATGAGTACAAGGATAGTGAAAAAAGAGAAATTGAAAGCTGGGGGACTCATAAATTTGATTTTGGAAAAACTGAAGTTCAATCATTTTTGATATCGAACGCTGTATTCTGGTTAGATGTTTATCATGCCGACGGCTTAAGAGTTGATGCGGTAAGCTCAATGCTATACTTGGATTATGATAAAAAAGAAGGTGAATGGACTCCGAATATATATGGAGGTAATGAAAATCTTGAAGCAATTGCTTTTTTGAAAAAGCTTAATGAAGCCATATTTAAAAATTACCATAATACCATGATGATAGCAGAAGAATCCACAGCCTGGCCAATGGTTACAAAACCCACATATTTAGGGGGATTAGGCTTTAATTTTAAATGGAACATGGGCTGGATGAACGATATGATTGAATATATGGAAACTGACCCGTTTTTTAGAAAATACAAGCATAAAAACATAACCTTTTCACTTCATTATGCTTTTAGTGAAAATTATATACTCCCTTTGTCTCATGATGAGGTTGTGCATGGCAAGAGGTCCATGCTCAATAAAATGCCGGGACCTTATGAGGAAAAGTTTGCAAATGTAAGAGTCCTTTTAGGCTACATGATGGCTCATCCGGGGAAAAAACTCAACTTTATGGGTTATGAAATTGGACAATTTACGGAATGGGATTTTAACAATCAAATTGAATGGTTTATGACTGACTATGAATACCATAGAAAATTAAATACATATATTAAAGAATTGAATGAGTTTTATCTGAAATATTCGCAGCTTTGGGAAGTGGATTATTCATGGAACGGGTTTAAATGGATTTCCAATGATGATTTTGAACAAAATATTATAGCATTTAAGCGAATAAATAAGAATGGTGATGAATTAATTGCGGTGGTTAATTTTTCTCCAACAGAAAGACACGACTATTTAATTGGTGCAGACGAGGGTATCTATACTGAAGTATTTAATTCAAATGATGAGGAATTTGGAGGGACAGGCACCGGCAACAAGGATAGATTAATATCATCTCTAGGCTCTGTACACGGATATACATCTTTTTTATCATTGATTGTGCCGCCTCTTTCAATAATCTTTATAAAAAAAGAAAATAAATATAATATTAATAAAAAGGGAGGTAGAATTTATGAAATTGGCTAAAAAAGAATGTGTTGTCATGCTCCTTGCAGGAGGGCAAGGCAGCAGATTGGGTGCACTGACGACTAAAATTGCAAAACCTTCTGTACCATTCGGAGGCAAATACAGAATAATTGATTTTGCCTTATCTAATTGTGTCAACTCAGGCCTTGATACCATAGGTGTTTTGACCCAATATCAACCATTAACACTAAATTCATATATCGGCGACGGTAAATCATGGGACTTGGACAGAATGTACGGAGGTATTCAAATACTGCCTCCATATCAGAGAGTTGCAGATTCAGAGTGGTACTTGGGCACAGCAAATTCAATTTATCAAAACATAAATTTCATAGACCAGTACGCCCCTGAATATGTGCTTATTTTATCCGGTGACCATATTTATAAGATGAATTATTCCATAATGATAGACTTTCATAAGGAAATAGA
>DNNJ01000187.1:1925-5119 GCA_003487955.1 Clostridiales bacterium
AGCGGAAAAATAATCGATTTTGAAGAAAAACCAAAAAAGCCAAAAAGCACTCAAGCATCTATGGGTATATATGTATTTAAATGGAGCAAACTTAAAAAGTATCTTGAAATAGATGATAAAACTCCCGGCTCATCTAGTGACTTCGGTAAGGATGTTATTCCTCTTATGCTTAGAGCAAATGAAAAGATGTATGCATACAAATTTAACGGATATTGGAAAGACGTCGGTACTATAGATTCGCTATGGCAGGCAAATATGGACCTTTTAGGCGAGAACAGCTTCGAATTATCTGATGATTGGATAATATACTCAAGGCATGCGGAAAAGCCCCCTCACTATGTCGGAAAGGATGCAGTTATTAATAATTCAATTGTTTCAGAAGGCGCAGTAATTTTGGGAGCGGTAGAAAATTCAATAATATTTTCCGGAGTTATTATAGGAGAAAATGCAGTTGTAAGAGACTCCGTAATAATGGCGGATGTAGAAATAAATAAAAATTGCGTTATTAATTATTCCATAATAGACGAAATGGTAAAAATCGGAGCCAACTTAAAAATTGGCAGACCAATGGGAGAAGACTCTGAAATTACAGTAATACCGCGCGAAAGTGTTATAAATAATATGGGGGGGATAATATGAATGCTTTAGGAATCATTTTTTCAGATATGCGGGATTGGAGCATGACAGAATTAGCATCTCACCGCTCAGTTGCAGCAATACCTTTTGGGGGCAGGTACAGGCTTATAGATTTCCCGCTCTCAAACATGGTTAATTCAGGCATCAATAAAGTATACTTAATAACAAGCAGCAACTACCGCTCATTAATGGAGCATGTGGGTTCCGGTAAGGATTGGGACTTATCAAGAAAGAACGGGGGCATACTTACGATTCCCCCTTATTCTGCAGGAGAAAATCACGGACTTTATCAGGGAAGATTAGATGCTTTGAAAAGAGTTTTGGATTATATTAAATCTTCAAAAGAAAGCTATGTTGTTTTATCAGACTCTGATATGATTTATGATATTAATTATAATAAAGTAATAAAATACCATGAAGAAAAAAATTCGGATATTACTGCAGTCTACATTAAGACAGACATAAATAAATCTGATTCCATCCACAAAATATTATATGAATTTGATGAAGATGGAAGAGCTGATGATATATTAGTTTATCCGGTTACAAACGGGAATTACAATATAGGTTTAAATACATGGGTTATGAACAAGGAATTTTTGGAGTCGCTTATTTATGATGCTATTGCAAGAAATTACAAGGACTTCAGCTTTGATGTTTTATCTGCAAGGGTTCATTCTTTAAGAATTTACGGTTATGAATATAGCGGATTTTTTGCCCATATTGACTCCCTGCAAAGCTATTATGAAAACAGCATGAAGCTTTTAAACATGGATACATTAAAAAGTATTTTCTATTCAAATACCGGTCCCATATATACAAAAACAAAAGATTCAGCTCCTACTAAATACTGTAAGGATGCAATTATTAAAAATTCATTGATTGCCAACGGCTGTATCATTGAAGGAACCGTAGAAAATTCTATACTTTTCAGAGATGTGAAAGTAGGCAAGAATGCAGTTGTTAAAAATTCAATTATTATGCAGCATGGAAGAATAAGTGATAATGCCAATATAAATTCCATAATAACCGATACATACGCTTTTGTGAACAAGGACAGGGTTTTGTTGGGATATTCTAACTGTCCCTTCTTTATAAAGAAAAACTCAGTTGTATAGGAGTGATAATATGAGAAAATTAAAATTATTATATGCTGCATCCGAAGCCGCTCCATTTATTACAACCGGCGGACTTGGAGAAGTTGCGGGGTCATTGCCGAAAGCATTGGCCGAGAAATATAAGAACAAAATAGATATAAGAATAGTTCTTCCCTTATACCAAGGAATTGTGGATAGAAGTGAATTTGAGTTTATAGGGAAAACATCTGTTCCTCTTGCCTGGAGGCAGCAATATTGCGGCGTTTATAAAACCATATTAGATGATGTTACATATTATTTCGTAGACAATGAATATTATTTTAAACGAAGTGAATGCTACGGTCATTTTGATGATGCGGAAAGATTTGCGTTTTTCTCTAAAGCGGTATTGTATATACTGCCTATGATAAATTTTATGCCTGACATTATTCATGCAAATGACTGGCAGACATCATTGGTTCCGATTTATCTGTCTGCAAAGTATTCAAGTTATGAAGGTTACAGAGATATTAGCTCAATAATAACCATTCACAACATTGAATATCAAGGAGTGTTTGATTTAGCTATTTCTGAGGATGTATTTGATTTGCATGGAAAAGAAAAAGATATAATTGAATTTAAAGGAGCAATTAATCTTTTGAAAGGTGCCATGGAAACCGCTCATATTATCAGTACTGTCAGCGAAAGCTATTCAAAAGAAATTTTTGATGATTATTATGCTCACGGGCTGGCTGAAATTATACAAAAAAATTCATCCAAGATAAAGGGAATACTAAACGGGATAGATACTGAAAAATACAATCCTGAAGACGATGCTGAAATATTTGAAAATTACAGTGCGGAAAGTATTCAAAAGAAAAATTTAAATAAAAAAAATTTGCAGTCCTTATCCGGTCTTCCACAGGACGAAAATGTGCCTGTAATAGGAATAATATCACGATTAGTTAAACATAAGGGATTTGACTTAATAAAAAGCTCCATCGAAGAAATACTAAAGGAAAAAGTGCAATTTGTTATTCTTGGCAAGGGAGACAGAGGGTATGAATTATACTTTAAATATCTGCAGGAAAGTTATCATGATAAAATATTCGTAAGAATCGGTTTTGATTCCGATTTTGCAAAAAAGATTTATTCAGGTGCAGATTTATTTCTGATGCCTTCAATAAGCGAGCCCTGCGGTATTGCCCAGATGATTTCTTCCCGTTACGGAACTGTTCCGATTATTAGAGAGACCGGAGGACTTAAGGATTCAATAAAGGATGCAAGCCTTGGAAAAGGCAATGGTTTTACATTCAGCGAGCAAACCCCTCAAGCCTTGTGTGAAGCTGTTAAAAGGGCTCTGAAGGTTTATGAAAATAAAGAGGATTGGAGAAAACTGGTTGAAACAGTTATGAAAATAGATTTCAGCTGGAGAAAATCCGCTGAAAAATACTTTGATATGTATAGCAGCTTAGCAAATAT
>DNNJ01000187.1:5353-8122 GCA_003487955.1 Clostridiales bacterium
GAGGAGAATAATAATGAATGACCCTAAAATCGATGCAGCACTCATTAACCGTTTAATAGATGAAGAAATTATCAGGTATTGGAATACAGAGCCTGAAAAGGCCAGTTTAAATCAAATTTACAGAGCATTTTCAATTGTAATAAGGGATTTGCTTTTGATAAAAAGAAATAAATTCAAGAAAATGCAAAATGAAGATAAACAAGTTTTCTATATATGCATGGAATTTCTTATAGGCAAATCTCTAAGGAACAACCTGTTTAATTTGGGTATTGAAGATGAAGCGGAAGAATCACTGAAGAAGTATAATATTACACCTGAAGAATTATATACAATAGAAAGAGACCCGGGTTTAGGCAACGGAGGACTCGGAAGACTTGCTGCCTGTTTCATGGATTCTCTTGCAACACAAGGCTATCCGGCAGTGGGATTTTCAATAAAATATGAATTCGGACTTTTTAAACAAAAGTTAATTGACGGATGGCAGACAGAGCTGCCCGATGACTGGCTGACTACTTCAGATGTATGGCTTATGCCCAGGACAGACGAAAGAGTCATTGTTAAGTTTGGCGGTACAATCAGAGAAGAATGGACCCGTGAAGGACTGAAGATATACAATGATTGCCCTACGGAAGTAGAAGCAATACCTTATGATGTGATGATATCCGGTTATAACAGCAAGGGTGTCAGCCTTTTGAGACTATGGGAATCCCGAAGCATAAACAGTATTGATATGAATTTGTTTTCGCAGGGAGACTACATAAGAGCCTTATCCGAAGATTCAATGGCAGAAGCAATATCAAAGGTATTGTATCCTGCCGACGACCATAATGAAGGTAAAATATTAAGACTTAAGCAGCAATATTTTTTGGTTTCTGCATCAGCACAAAATATTGTTAAGTACCATATGAAAAAATACAATACATTGGATAACTTCAGCGAAAAAAATGCAATTCATATAAACGATACACACCCCTCATTGATAATTCCTGAGTTAATGCGTATTTTTATGGATGAATACGAATTGCCATGGGAAAAAGCATGGAATATTGTTGTTAATACAGTATCCTACACAAATCACACTGTTTTGAAGGAAGCACTGGAAACATTCGACAAAAGTATCGTGCAAACAAAGCTTCCAAGGATGTATATGATAATAAAGGAAATAAACAGACGATTCATAGAAGAAGCATCAGCCAAATACAATAACCGTGACAAAGCCTTGAATATGTCCATATTCGGCTATGGTAAAGTAAATATGGCTAATTTGTGCATAATCGGCAGTCATAATGTAAACGGAGTTGCAAGACTGCATTCGGAAATATTGAAAAGAACTGTTTTTAAACACTTTTATGAATACACTCCTGATAAGTTCATGAACGTTACAAACGGTATAACCCACAGGCGATGGCTTAATCAGGCAAATCCATCACTTGCAGCACTGCTTGATGACCTTGTGGGACGGGGATATAGAACAGCTCCCGAAAGACTTAATATATTTAAGAATTTCAAGGATGATGACAGCGTATTAAACAGATTGGATGAAATCAAATACACCAATAAAAAAAGACTTGCTGAGTATGTAAGAGCAAATAATCATATTGAGCTTGATATTGATTCGATTTTTGACATACAGGCAAAAAGACTTCATGAATATAAAAGACAGCTTCTCAATGCTCTTAGGATTATTAGCATCATAATTGATATAGATGAAGGCAACACTTCGCATATAGTGCCCGAAACATTTATTTTTGCTGCAAAAGCTGCTCCCGGCTACCACAGGGCAAAGGAAATAATTCAGCTTATTCATGCATTAAGCGAATATATAAATAAAAACACTTTTATCAAAAAATACATTAATGTAGTTTTCTTAGAAAATTATTCTGTAAGCTTAGCTGAAATAATTATTCCTGCCGGTGAATTAAGCGAGCAGATATCTTTGGCAGGAAAGGAAGCAAGCGGAACAGGAAATATGAAATTCATGCTTAACGGAGCAATAACCATAGGAACTTACGACGGTGCCAATGTGGAAATAATTAATGAAGTGGGAGAAGAAAACTTCTTCTTGTTCGGAATGAAGGACTATGAAGTTGAAGAATTGTGGAAAAGCGGATATTCATCAGTAGTATATTATCAAAAAAATGAGAAACTCAGGAAGATTATTGACTTTTTAAACAAAGGAATTGCAGGAAAACCATTTGAATCCATATCAAGATACTTGATAGGAGGACCTGTGGTGGGTGACCCTTACATGTGTTTTGCCGACTTTGACAGCTATATGGAAGTTCATAATAAAGCATCTTTACTTTATTACAATGATAAAAGGAAGTGGAATCAAATGTCATTAATGAATATAGCATCGGCAGGTGTGTTTTCTTCCGACAGAACAATACGGGAATATGCCGACAATATCTGGGGGATTAAACCGATAGAAGTTAAATAATTGGAGGGTTTTATGTATAAATTTAATTCTCAGTCTGAATTTTACAGGCATCCTCAGGGCGGAATTAAATCAAATGAATTAATAACATTTAAAATACTAGTAAAGCGAAACATTTGTGCACCTGAATTAGTGATTGAAAAAAGACATGACTATAATAGAGCCCTTTACAATAAAATAAAAATGAATTGGATTTCACAAGAAAAGAACTATGATTTATACCAAGCTATTCTTTCAATTGAGGAATATGGTCATTACTATTATTCCTTTATTTTTAACGACAAAAAATCCAATGACTATGAACTTCTCATATATGATGAAAACTATTCAAC
>DNNJ01000077.1 GCA_003487955.1 Clostridiales bacterium
AGGAAGAAGATCGGGAAGATTGGAGTTAAACAGTTCAAACATTAAAATTAATTTTAATTGACAATTCTCCTTAGGCGAACAGTCGTAAGTTAGTTGTTTACTAAAATTCGATAAGTGCTCTACGTGTGAAGCGTTATTTTGTCTTGTGATTCGTAATAATGTCTACTATACATCTTTTTGCAGAGTTACTCTTTTCATTGCCGGAAACTCAATTATGATAAACTCACCATCTTGCCTGATCGCACCTTTCCGGTTCAATTTTGAACGAAACGGTTTTTTGCCGAAAGGATTTTTCAATTTTAATGTCCCTCCTTTTTCTGAAACGATTTCAATCCTTTGAACCTCTCCATCCTTTTTAACTGCTGAAACCAAAAAAGCACCTTCAGCCCTTAGATTATTAAATGACAAATCTTTCCAACTTTCCGGAATTGCCGGAAATATTTCTAAAACACCCGTATGGCTTTGAATAAGCATCTCTTGCAGGCCTGCCGCAAATGCGAAATTACCTTCCAATGTGAACGGTCGGTATTTAAAGTCCGAATAACCCCGATTATGTTGTTCTCCATTTACATGGAATGAGTTGGGCAAACAGAAATTTTCTGTAAATATTCTTAGCGATTCCGCGGCCCCTTCACCGTCAAACATTCTGGCCTGGATATTGGCAAGCCAACTAAAGGAATAACCCGTCCATTGCCTTGAGCCTTTTTCCAATAATGCTTTTATACTGGTATTGATTATTTCCTGAGATTTTTTCCCTTGTGAATAATCGATATTCCCAAGCGGATGGATAGGCATCAAATGGGAATGGTGGCGATGGGATTCATTGAATGGAAATCCGGGAGCAAACATCAGACCGGATCGTGGATCGATCGCATAGTCAGGGCATCTGGCTAAAAGTTGTTTCCACTTTTGTTCATCATCGGTCAATTTCAATTCTTTGGCCAATTCCACTGCTTTTTCAAAAGTCCATCTTATCAAGGATAAATCGTAGTTTGTCAATTCCGTAAACCAGGCTTTTGCATAATTATTATAGATTTCCGGACTTGAACTTAGTGGCAATTTCAGCATTCCATTCTTATCGCAAATCATGATATTCTCAAGAAAATAACCAGTCTCTTTAATCCAGGGATAGGCTTTTTGTTCTAGGAAATCTCTATCCATTGAATAGCGCCAATGCAAATAAAAATGATGCGCAAGCCATGCCGAAGTGGTTGGGGAATAAGAGTATTGCGACCATCCGCCCATAGCAATTCCATCAAGCGAGGTTGTACCTGGCACATTTAACCCACCAACATCGTAAAACTCTTTGGTGAATTTTTCGAAGGTTCCTTTAAGGTCCCAAAGCCAATCGACAAACCCTGCTTCCAACTCCAAATGGTTGCCGCTATACGCTGGCCAATACGACAACTGCGTGTTTAAATCATGATGATAATCCCCTTTCCAGGGTGGTATTTTTCCATTATCCGCTGTCCAAATGCTTTGCAATGAAATAGGCGGTGCGGTTTTCCTTGCCGTTGAACCGAATTTGTACATTTCTAGGTACCATTGTTTTTCAAGTGTCTTATCAGGAACGGAAAGTGTGGAACGACTCCAAAAATTCTTCCACCAACCTTTATGGGCAGCCAATTGTTTTTTGTAGCCTTTCTTGAAATTATTCTTTACGGTTTGTTTTGCATCCATTTGCTCTTGCCATTCCGGGAATTCGGTGCTGATTGACCAAACGCCTTGAAGGATCCCTTTCCGGAATTTCCACTCTACATATACATGGTATTTAAATCCGTCCCATCCTTCTTGAATATAGCTTTGGCTGTTTTTCCCTCCAACGACCTTTCCTTGCTTATATCCCAAAGTGATCAAGTCTTGCGTATTCAAAGAATTGGTACCGGCTCTGGTAGCATCCCCTTCATCATATTTTGGTGGCACTATAAGTGGATAAAAATCTTGATCAACACCCACAAAGCGGAACCATCCGATATTTTCGGCCGCATGAACAAAAGCGGTCATTTTCACGTTGTTTTCCCATTCTACTTCACAAAGGGCATTGGCAACCGTAAGCGAAGCTTTTTTCACTTTGCCGAAAAGCCCGGTATTGAATTCCATTGCCGCGCCGGGTATTTTCGTTGGTGCCGGATTATTACTATATAACTCGTCAAGTTTCCGCTGCACTTCGCCATAGGTATTATTTTTATGTTGTTCAATGATCCATTTATATTTCCATTCGTTTTTATTTTTTATATCCATTGGCCTTAAATCCCACAAGTCTCCCCGATCAAGTGAGAACCTCAGTCTGCCCTCTTTTTCCCATACCAATGCTCCAATTGTTGCATTTCCTAACGGAATGGCTTCATCCCAAGATGTAGCTAACTTGTTAAATTTTAGACCGTGTTTGATTTTCCCCTCTATTTCACCGTTGTTGCTAAAAGCGTAGTTTGAAAATACACCGAACACTAAAATTAATAATAACGTTTTCTTGTTCATTAATAATTGTTTATGTTTTAACTTAAATCAAATACTCGTTCGTTATAATTGTGAAAAATATTTTTCAAAAGATTATAATGGGTTCAAAGCCCCATCCAACTTCACGGTTTCCCCCTTTTTTAAGCTAATTGTTTTTGTTTTCTCGCCGTATCTGACTTGAATGCTTTGATCGCTTTTAATCCGGTCTGCATAAATCACAACTTGAGTAAGTCTTTCATTTTTCCAATAGACATCTACTGCAAATCCTCCACGCACACGTAGTCCGGTAACAAAACCTGTAGAATATTTCTTGTTTAATGCCGGTAAGAGATTTATTTCTCCTGCATGACTTTGCAATAATGATTCAGTTATGCCTGCTGTTATTCCTAAGTTGCCATCAATTTGCCATGAATTAAAGAATTGAGAGGTTAAATTTGGATGTAAAGCCAAATCAAAATGCCTGTCAATTACTCGTTGCACACTATCCGGTTCTTCAAAGCGTGCCCAGTAGATAGTCGGAAACGTACCTGTCCAACTGCCACTATTGTAACTGTATCCGGGACGACGATAATCGATAGTTTTTCTAAAGGCCTGTGCTAATTCCGGCGTTCCACGTAGAGTAATTTGGTTGCCTACTGCAAAGGCCCATCCATGTCCAACTTGTCCACTGGTCGGATTTGCAGGCTCCCAGTCGTCATTCCATTCTTGCAATTGACCAGTTCTCTGGCTAATCTTCATGGGAGCGAGGTTGTTGTATGTCTTCAAAACCGTTTCCTTGAAAGGTTGGTCGCCTAATATTTCAGCAGCAGCCATTGTATTTTCAAACAAAGCTCTTATTATTTGCATGTCCTGAGCCGAACCAACACAAGCCCATCCGGTTTCTCCATTGGGCTTAATGAAGCCATTCTCGAAAGATTCCGAAGGATTTGTTACAAAATAGCCTTCTTTGTCTTTTTGTAAATTGTCGATATAGAACAAGGTCGCACTTTGTAATAGATCATAATTCTTTCTTAGAAAATCTTCATCAAGAGTAAACAGATAGTGTTCCCATATGTGCTGGCATAGCCATGCTCCACCCACCTGAAAAAGTGAATAAAGTCCGCTACCTCCCACCATCCATGTTGTGCGCCATATATCCAAGTTATGATGGGCAATCCATCCTCTGGAATTATAAAGATTCTTTGCAGTTTTTGCACCATCTACCGACGCTTCCCTTATCATATCAATCATAGGAGAGTGACATTCTGAAAGATTGGTTGTTTCAACAGGAAAATAATTAATTTGAGCATTGCAGTTAATAGTCCAGTTTGCGCTCCATGCAGGCTGCATGTCTTGATTCCATATTCCTTGAAGATTGGAGGGCTGTGAACCTTTGCGAGAACACGAAATCAGTAAATAACGGCCAAATTGAAAGTAGAGAGCTGTTAAAGAAGGATCACTACCCTGCTTATATTGAGCTATCCGTTTATTTATTGGTAGCAATGATTCAGGAGAGTCTCCGAGATTGATGGTTACACGCCCAAATAATTCAGTATAATCTTTCAAATGGGCCTTGTACAACGCTAAATATTTTTTTACTCCACCTTTTTCAATGTATTGCTCACAAATGGCTTTTTCATTCTTGCCATCTTTGTAAGGATCTTTATCGAAACCATTGAAGCTGGTTGCCGCTGCGTATATTAGGGTTACTGAAGATGCACCTCCTACTTGCAATTTATTTTCTTTGACAACTATTTTGCCATCTGATTCTCTAATTTTGAGCCTACTTTCAAAACGCATTCCTTTTTCATCTTTATAAATCGGGGGATGAACTCCCGTATAATTTGGATCTGTGTGGCATGGTGCTTGTCCGTTAATAATGATTTGATTTTTCTCAATTCTTGCTGTATGCCTTATTTGACTTCCTAAACCTACAGTGAATTTTATTGAATTTTTTTTATCTGAAGTGACTCGCATTACAATTACCTGATCGGGAAACGATGCAAATAATTCACGTTTGTAATTTACGCCATTTTGAGTATAAGTTATTGTTACAACGCCTCTGTTTAAATCTAGTTCTCTTCGATAATTTGAAATATCTCCGGTCATAGACCAGTTAAACAAAATATCAGCCAAGGGCATGTAATTCTGGTTCCAGGGGCCCAAAAGATGCTTATTAATCCAATTTTGTGCTTCGCCTGTTTTCTCTTCGAGCAATAACTGTCTTATTTGGGGCAAGTACTTATGTGTGCCCGGTCTTTGCAAATCTCTGGGTTCACCGCTCCAAAAGGTGTCATCGTTAGTTCGTATGGTATCCGCTTCGATCCCACCATATATCATTGCACCCATGCGTCCGTTTCCTACAGGAGTTCCCTCATACCAAGAGTTAGCAGGACTATCCATGTACATAATGCTAGACGAGGGAACTATTGCTGTTTTCTTTGTTACTTCGCATGATATACTTAGAATAAAAAAAGCACAACATGCAGCTTTAAGGATAATGGAATTCATATATTCGTAATTTTAGTGCCAAGACAAGACATTAGAAACAAGACTTCCTCGTTTAATTATTCAAAGCGGAGATTAGATGGAAAGAAGGCCGTAAAATTCTGTTCTTCTGACCTTGATTATCTCTTTCCCGATAGTTGTACTTTCCGGCACCCACGGTCATGAGCCGTTGCAGTTCATCTGAGGGGGTCTCTTTTGAGCTAAAAGACTAAAAGTTAAGGCCTATGTCACTATAAAAAGAGAAAATAGTAATGATTCTTGCATTTGCAGGTTTATTAAATAATTTCCTTTCAAGCACATCTTTTTAATTGTGACGTGACTGGATTAAACATTAATCTGACTGGATTAGGCGATGGCACAAATATCGAGTTATTTTTCTTTTAAGATAAAAATTATTCCCTCTTTCCCTTTAATGTTGAATTTATCGTTTACTGATAGAGTATCTGCCAACTGAAAATTTTTAATTTCCGGAACTTCAAGAATTGCTTTTTCAGGGTCAATATTCAATTCTCGCCAATTAATATTTAATTGAACATCTTTTTCTTCACTGTAAAAATTTCCGACAGAAATTAAAATTTGATCTGGTTTGATAAACAGAGTCGCTTTCACATTTTCATGATTTGTTTTAATTGGGCATTTATTATTCCAGTATCCAATCATTTTTGATTCATCAATTTTGAAATCTTCCCAAAGTTTCCAAATTGGAGCGGGAGAGTATTGCGAATAGGAGTGCCTGCCAGTTGTTCCATAAACCATACCCAA
>DNNJ01000312.1:0-243 GCA_003487955.1 Clostridiales bacterium
TTGACAAAATCGATAAATACAATGCATCCTGTCAAGTCGGGAATTCCATTACCCATATACGGCTGAACACCTGTAAGTGCCGTACCTCTGAATTTATCGGGACGTGAATCCATGTGATAATAACAAGTCAGCGGCAGTATACGCTTAGCCGCAGTATTTATTGCTTCATTATAATAGGCTGTGGTCTCCTCAAATAAAGAAGAATTTGATAAACAGTTACTTATAATAGGTGTCGGCATATCA
>DNNJ01000312.1:534-2345 GCA_003487955.1 Clostridiales bacterium
GAAGTAAATGAAAAAATTGTTTCTACCAAATCCTGACCCACATTTCCGACATACTTTATAAATTGATTATAATACCTTTGAAATGCTATGCCCGGAATATTGCGGATACCTTTTGCAATTACGGTAAGTGTTTTTTGAACAGCTTCTGGAAGCTCGTTAAATCGTGTAACAGCCGGCAGATTGTTTACGGTTGAATCCATATTTACATCAATTTCAATAATTTTGCCAAAAACCTCCATAATATTCTGACTTAAATTAAAAGGATCATAACCTGAACCGCCATCTCCGGTAGTAAGTACCAGCCTTCCTGTTTCAGGTGAAAAGTTTAAGCTGTTCACACCGTTATGATTCATAAATGGCCTTCTTAAGTTCAACAATGTACGTCTTTTTTGAGACTGACCATTTGACTGTAAAGACCATTCTTCCACCGTATCAATATGATCATATTGTGTAGTTCTGTTTGCCCATCTTAAGCTCAATGTTTCAGGGTCACAGGGATTTGGTCGAAAAGATCCGGAAAGAGCGCCTTGCCCTTGTGTTCCGGCTGCTGAATAATGAAGATAAAAAAGACCGTTGTAATAAAAATTAGGATGAAATGCCATGCCTAATAAACCACGCTCATCATATCCGCCGTTTTGACCTAGACGGATAATCCGCTGACGAATATCCAAAAAAAGCCTTACCTGCCCATTTCTGATATAGAAAATTTCACCAACCTGAGCAGCAATAAATATACTTTCAATTGAATCCCCTGGAAGTACAGCTGTTTTTATAACAGTGGGCAAATTTATATTGCTGACAATCGGTCGTAAACTTACATTAACCTTTTTCAATTCTCTTCACTCCTTTTTATTGATGGAGGGGGATACCTCTTCTTCTTTTAAATATATGTTTGCAGATATTTGATTATGCAGATATCCCTTGTGAGATTGAAAATGTTAATTACCAATGTTTTTCTGGAATTATAATAAATCTTACGTAAGATTCACCTTCTGTAACAGGAGTTAATACAACATTAAAAGAAGTTGTTGTATTGGGGAAAATTTCTATATTCATCACAATAACGCTATAATATCCGGGAGCATCCACTCTCATATGATATTCATCAGTGTTTAGTTCACCCAACTCATGAATCACAGGAAGTTCTATTACGGGAATATTCCCATTTTCATCTGTATAATGGCTTACTATTTCATTTTCTATGGCTGATTCCCTGTATATCCCTCTTAATTCATAAAGAGATATACTGACACGAGCATCTTCTATTGGATTACCTTCTTCTGAGAATACCCTTACATCTAAGAAACCGATATTTCCATTAGATTCAAGCTTATTGATTTTTCTATTTATATATGACTTTCTATTATTTAGCATTTATTACATCCTTTCATTATTTTTCAATCTTTAGTACAATATATTCAATAAGCAATTTTTGTACACAGGAATATATAATTTGTTTTGATACAAATTTGATTGCAACCTTTTATTCATTTCATCGTCAAAAGTGTAGGGAGAGAGTTATGGTGGCAGAAAAATTATTGATACTGAACTTAAAAAGAGGCCGTGAAGAGGCTTACAGACAATTAATAGAAGAATACGGCAATAGATTGTTAAGAACCTGTTACCTGATACTAAAAGACAGAGAGGAAGCAGAGGATGTTGTCCAAGAAACATTTATAAAGGTATTTAAGAAAATCGACACATTTAAAGAAAAATCAGGACTATACACATGGATTTATGCAATTGCTCTCAATCTGTCAAGAGACAGAATGAGAATGAAGCAGGATATGCTGGAGTTGAAAGATGAGTGG
>DNNJ01000312.1:2574-4192 GCA_003487955.1 Clostridiales bacterium
TATATGGGCAATACCTACAGCAACCCTCATGATTGCTGGTTTTCTTGACAATAGAGGGTCTGAAAAGGCATCACTTTTCTTCGAAAAGTACGCTTCTTATCCAACCACGCCGGATATCAAGAGCAATTATCTTTATGCAAACAGCCTAATAAAGAGTTTTACCAAATATACAATATTTTTTACTGGCTGGGGCGGAGGCGAAAAGACAAGCCCTGAAGATATGGATAAAGCAAAGCGGATTCTTATAGATACTTTAGCGGAAACACCTAACAAAAATAGTGAAAAAGATTACTATATAAAATCTTATAAAATGCTTCTTGATATAGCTATAGCAACCGGAGATGCAAAGATGCTTAAAGAATGGATTGATTTCGGGCAGGAGGCTGAAGATGAAAGGCTGATATATACTGCTGATATATATGATGGATTTCTCCATCATGTAAATGGAGAAAGTGAAGCAGCAAAGTCAATACTTGAAAAATATGAAGAGACAGATTTAAAGGATATCAGTTTTGATGTATTAAAAGCAGAGGTTACTTTGCTTGACGGAAAATATGAAGAAGTCGAAATTATATATGAAGGTTTATATAAAAACAATTGGAGGGAATTAGAAAGAAGCTTTGGCTCAGGTGGATACGACAGAGGCCATTGGTTTGAAGGGAGATTCGATGACCTTAAAGGTGATAATATTATTAGAGGAACAGTAACCTATGAAGGAAAGCCCATGCCTTTTGTAGAGATATATGTGCAGGAAGCAACCGGAGGCGTAAGTATATTAAGCCGAGGAGAAAGTTATGTAGGTATAACCGATGTAAACGGAGAATTCCGGACATTAGGTCTCAAGGAAGGATTGTACAATGTGGGAATTGGAATTGACGGTTCTATCTTGACAGACAAAGAGCTCCAGAGCTCAACAAATAAATATGTTGAGCTGGATGAAGAGGGAGGAGAAATTCACTTTATATTCAAAGACACTATAAAAATAAACTCACCTAAGCCCGGAGAAAAATTATCAGGTGATGAATTCACTGTATCTTGGGAGGAAGTAGAGGATGCAGCCTACTATACGGTTGGAGCTGTGGTTTTTTATGAGCCCTTTGGCGATAGGGGAATCAGCACTCGAACATATGCAAAAGATATAAAGGGAGACTATAAATTTACTGAAACTAATGCTGTTTTTAGTATAAATATGTTTAGAAATAACCCTAATATTAATGTTTCTGATTCGGAAAAAGAGTATCTTGGTGCTCAAGCAGTTCTTGGAATATTCCTTCCCGGTGTAGAGTATCCAATTGTTGTAAATGCATTTGATGAAAACAATAATCTCATAACAAGCAGTCTTCCTAAAATGTCCTATTATGACCAAATACCGAGCATTACAGTTGAAGGAAGTTTTACTGAAGGAGAGAACTTGATTTATCATAAAAACTATCCTGCTGCAATAGAATACTATGAAAATATTCTTAATGAAGCTCCTGATGACATAGATGCCTTAAGATATCTTACAAGGATATACGGCATAGGATGGAAGGAAGGGGAGCAAAACCTTGAAAGAGCATTTGAATTAGGGAAGAGATACTCTGAAATTTTAGGTGACTGGAATTTGTTAATTAACACT
>DNNJ01000313.1:0-439 GCA_003487955.1 Clostridiales bacterium
AAGGCGCTATTACGAGAAGGCCTTGAATGAGAATAAGGCACTGGCAGAACATGCCCTGAAAGAGATCCAGCAGCTATACCGTATAGAGAGGATGGCCGATGAGCGAAACCTCCCGTTCGAGGAACGGGCCAAACTCAGGGAGGAACTTGCAGCTCCTATCATGAAGTCGCTTGAAGCCTGGATGGAGAAAACCTACCCGAAGGTCCTTCCCCAGAGCCTTATCGGTGAAGCCATCGGTTACTCCTACTCACTTTGGCCTCGAATGAAAAATTACCTGCTGGATGGGAGGCTGAAACTCGACAACAACATGGCTGAAAATGCCATCCGTCCCATTGCCCTGTCTCGAAAGAACTTCATGTTCTGTGGCAACCACGAGGCAGCCTTCAACACGGCCATCATCTGTTCCCTGTTGACCTCATGCAAGGAGCAGGGGGTAAAT
>DNNJ01000313.1:674-7243 GCA_003487955.1 Clostridiales bacterium
GCAAGATGCCATATTACCAGAAACCGGGGAATGATGAAAACCTGAAGAAGCTCTTGCCGCATTACTGGAAAAACGAAGGAAACTAGCGAATCTCCAGTGAAAATCTAATAATGCTCTAATAAATGCTTATAGGCACTCTAATAATACGCTAACAATTTACTAGAGAATCCGCAGTTGTCGGAATGAATAATCAGATCAAATCCGTGGGTGCGTATGCTCCGGAATAATCAAGAGGTAGTTGCTCGGGTGCTTACTTTCATATAGTCATGCTTTTAAAATTACCTCTAACTAACTTAACTACATTTCGTTATTAATCTCGGGTTGCTTTCCAGTCGAACCCGATGCCGTTGTTACGGGCTGCAAACTTTGTTGTCTGCACCGAAACCCCAATTGACATATAGTTTTTGTTAGCGTTTCGTTGTTTTAAAATAGTCTTGTTTGATTATACATTTTATCCAAAAAAGGTTGAATATATAAACTTACATCCTCATATTCATGATCTTGAAGCAAGCTGTACTTTTCTTTAAGTTCAATTATTGGACAGCCAAACTCTATATCATAAAGTTCTTCCAATCCAAGTATAAGTTGACTTCCTTTGGGTTGGTTTTTTAAAATGAATGAATAGACTGCATCAATGTGACCCATATCTTGTGCTTGTTGATTTGGCGAATCAATAATTATTGGGCAGAATGCAGAAGAGCCGAATTTGTGTATGGTTTTAATAATCGCAAAATAGTAAGCAAGAAGAACTCTAGGCAATGTACTACCGGTTTCAGGTATGCTAGGATTAATGCTTTTCATATCTTCATCACTAATAGACCATACATCCAATTCTCTAAGATGCTTTCTCAAATTTTTACGATAAAACTCAAATATTTCTGATTTTCTCTTTTTATCTTCTATTCCTTTAAGAATTCTATTTAGCCTACTTATTTCGATTGATAATTCAATAATTTGTGATTTCAATTCTTCAATGTTTGCATCAAAAACCTTTTTGAGTTCTTTTTTTCCTTCGTTTTCAATGATGTCACGTAGTTTAACTTCGCCTTGTTTTTTTTCCAATATTGTTTCAACTTTTATTATCTCCTCATTATTGTTAGTATATTCTTGATTTGTCTTTCTTATATTATCATCAATTTGAGATAGTTCTCTAGTTAGTTCTACTAGTAGCTCTTTGCATTTCTGTTCATCTTGAGCTATTTCAAATCTTTCTTCAAATGAATTTTCATAAGTTGCACCACATGTTGGACAATCAATGTGGTCATCAATTTGATAGAACGTTGCATGCTCATAATCTTTTCGAACTTCATTGAGCGACTTTTTCGTAATATCAATTTGAGTTTCAATATTCATTTTCAGGTTGTGATATTCAACAAGTCTCACCTTTAGTCTTTCTTGCAACTTTTTTAGTTCTTGTGATTCAATGAGAAGCTCTTTAATCTCTTCCTTAAAATCATCCATATTAAGAGAGAACTCAACTTGATCAAGTTCCTCCTTTACTTTTTTAAGCATCTTTTTCAAAAACTCTTTTTCACTTTCCAATTCGCCAATTTTGACCGTATGTTTATTAATTTCATTTTTTGTAATATAATAGTCATTAGGTCTTATCCCTGTATGATAATAGCTGATGTATTCTTTGTAATTTTTAAGTTGGGATAGGTTTTTAAATGAAACCCAAGGCTCTTGCCAACTAGAATCTTGATCGACATAGAACGGAAGAAAGCAATAAGCAGGAGGAGGTGTTATTACTTCATTAGATTTATCCGGCAGCTGAATTTGAAAATCCAATAATTCAGCTAAGAATGGACCGAGTCCTTTGGTAATACTATTAAAAGTGCCAAGGATTTTATTATTGGAATCAAATACCGAATAGGTTTTAAAATCTTTGAGAATTTTATAATTAATCTCATCAATCTTAAAAGCGATAAGAATGACTGGTGAGACATCTGTCCATTTTTTATTTGACTTACGAGGACTTGCACCAAATGCTTCATAGATAGACTTAATCAATGAAGATTTACCAGTATCATTTTTACCATAAATGACAGTTCTAGTTCTGTCTAGTCTTATCGTTTTGGCTTTTCTCTCTTTGTGAGACAATAGCATTATTTCGGACAAAATGAAGTTTTTCATATTTTTTGGTTCTTAGATTCCGAATGAGTTTCTTAAAATTGCCATTATTTTTATTCATACAATTCGGATATAATTAAAGCATCTAAAATTTCTTGTTCGTATATTTTTTGATCAATTGGCTTTTTATTATACTCTGTCGATACAATTGAAACACACTCTAATAGTGTCTTATCTTCAAAATTCGATGAATCATCCAGTTGTTTTATTGTGGTTTTTATTCTTTTAATAATTGATGACAGGATCGCATTATTTGGTTCAAGTCTTTCGATCTCCGCCTTTTTCCAA
Source organism: Clostridiales bacterium (assembly GCA_003487955.1). Classification (GTDB taxonomy): domain Bacteria; phylum Bacillota; class Clostridia; order Tissierellales; family Sedimentibacteraceae; genus Sedimentibacter. Next base: position 3,093 of record DNNJ01000313.1, read on the forward strand.
GCATTTCTGAGTTTTTTAATTTGAGTAAATTTTACACTTTCGTTGGAAAGAATTGATTCAATATTATTCCAGATAGAATCGAAATCTTTTGCAGCACCACAAACATCTAATATGTTTTGAAATTGTGTTTTTCCAATTGCCTTATTACTAATTAAATCATCGAATGATATTATTTCTTTATTGTAATTAGATTTTCGTTTAACCTCATTAAATAACTGTTGATAAAGCATTGGGACATTCTGCTTTGTTTTGGGGAAGTTTTGTTCAAGGAAAGTAGCAATTTTACCTTGTGTATATGTTGGGCTATCATCTAAATTTAATTCTACTACTTTAAGAAATGTTATTTCTTCATATCCTAATATTTCCTCATCTGGTAGTTGCTCTTGTAGTTTTTCCGTTATTAATTTTCTATCCTTTTCGCTCAATTCAATTATGCATACTTCCTTTTTATTGAGAGTGTTATTTGAATTCGTACCTATCTTAAAACCTATATTTGAAACAAAGTTCAAAGATTCAGTTTTGTCTTTAGCTTTTAATTTGCTGTCATATAATTTAGCAATGATTGACAGTAAGATTTTATTACTATTGCTTGATGGATTTTTTATTAGTTCTCCGAGAGTCCAATATGACTTATTGGCCTTTCCTTTAATTTGATAAAATGAAACCTTTTCAGGATTATTTTCAGAGTCCATTATCATCAAGTCCTCTTGATAGTCAAAAACAAAAAGATAATCGCTCTTTTCATTATGATGGTCAAGTAACTGACAAATACTCCAATCCTTTTGATAATCAAATCTACTAGATGAAGTCGCACCAGCTTTTTCTCTTGGTTTATTCTCTATTATAATATTTTTAAGTTCCATTGATTTTATCTTTCTAAATAGTGGTAATACCCTTTTGATAAGCGAATTACAATGAATGCTAACGGATGGTGCTATGTTGCGGGCGGCATTAGGAATTGCATTCCTTTCTGCCGTTACAAACTTAATAGGAATTGTGAACCTTTCAAGTTGCGCATCTTTGCCGCCTGAAATATACTGTATGCCTTGTGCTTTTATATTTCATCTTCTTTTTGATTTAAGTTTTGCCAGTCGTCTGCTAGTGTTTCCCAGTTAACTTCTCTTTCTTCTTTTCTCGTCCAAACATCCCAGAAATCAGGGTCTTCTGACTTTGGTCTATGTTCTTTTTTTAGTTCGTTCATTTCAACAAGAATTGGAATTGGGGTCGCCCATCCAAGGAGAATTGCCTTTCTAGTAGGTAAAATTGGCAATTCATTTAAAAGACCACCAATGTTGTCTGGAACGAGTCTTTTTACAAGTTCTTGGTCTCTGTCATTTACAATTCTATGTAATAAGAATGTGTTACATTGAGATAGAACAGTCGGAGAAAGTTCAGAAGGACGTTGAGATGATAAAGTCAAGCTTAAGCCGAATTTCCTACCCTCCTTTGCAATTCTTTCAAATGATTCTGTGCAAAGTTGAGATGCGGAAATTTCCTCACCACCATCATTATAACGCTTAATGAAATTATGAGCCTCCTCCATTACGATATTGGTAGGTAAAAGTTTATTATTAGCTCTTCTATATCTTTGAAGAGATTCAAAAATTACTCTTGAAATAACGGAAACTAATAAATGTGTAATATCTGATGGCACAAGTGAAAGGTCTATAATTGAGATTCCATTTATTGTACTTTCAAGCCAATTTTCTAAAGTAATTTCTTCGTTGTTAAGTATTATAGAATTCATTCTGCTATCTGCTAGCATCGTTCGAATTCTCATAGTTAGAAAATCAACATATTGCAACTTTCCTTCCTTCTCAGCCAAGCTATCAATGTAATTTGCAATTTCGTTTACTTCAAATGGGATAGGGTTATCTTCATTACTTCTCGCTATCACTTCAGGAAAGTGATTTTTTATTAATTCACTTAAGTTGTTAATTATTGTTTCAACTTCAATAACTGTAAAATCTCTATACCAAGGATTGCCTTCATATTGTCCTCCAAACTTCCCAAGTCTTATTGTTTCAATTATTCTAAAAGACTCATTTAATTCCGCTTTTACAGGTTCATCTAATTCAATTGCATAAAAGCTTAATCCTTGCGTCAACCCATTAAGTTTATTGCCAAATTCATTCTTTCCCGGTTTTCCTGAATAGGAATTTGCTCCGTTGTTTAAGTCAGTTTGCAATGAAAATAATGATGTCAATAAAAATCTTTTAGACCTACCTATTTTTATTGAAGTTTTGTCAATTGAATTCGTTTTTAATTCTCTAAGTGCTTGTTTTAAAAGTGGTCTTTGGGTTCTGCCACTTGCATTCGAAAACGAGCTCCATTCATAGCTATTCCAGAGCCAAGCAGGAACTTTGAGTTCCTTAAAAGTATCTATCTCATGTTCTGAAAGTTCAACTTTAAATTTCTTGATTTCACAATTCAAATTGTTGAAAGCATCTGTATATTCTCCATTTGGGTCTAGAATTATGAATCTAGAATTTAACTGTTCCCCTTCTTTTAATTTGGTAGATGCTTCTTCTAAAGACCATCTAATAATACCTGCTACACTACAAGACTTGCCACTACCCGTATTTCCTAAGATTGCAACGTGTCTACCAAAAAATCTATCAGGGTTTATTCTTACTGTAGCATTTCCAGCAATCGGAGCTGTTCCTATTTTGACACAAGCATTTTTTTCTTTGTTCTCAACAATTGATTTAAGTTGTATATCTGTTGGCAAAATCACGCTATCACCAACAGATGGGAAGCTATAAACTCCTCTTTCTAGTTCATAATATTTATCTTCAATTTTTCCTTTTTGTTTTAAGGTACCCATTGGGGTAATTGACATTTTCCGTAAAGGAAATGGCAAATCAATTAAATCAAAATCCTTGTACCCTTTCCTTTTTGGGTATTGACTCTGCTCAACTCCTAGCCAGCTTATTAGACCAACCAAAGCACCATTTTCATTAGGTATTAAGACAAATCCATTAATTCTTGGAAATAAAGTTGGCACACCAGTATTTAACGCAGTATTTTGTGGTGCTGAAATATCAAGAACTACTTTTATTTCATTTGGAGAAACATAATCAACAGTTCCAACAGTTAAGTTCCTTAGATGGTCAAAATCGTATTGCTGCAAACTCATAATTCTACTTGATTTTCACTGTTATCCTCTTGTCTGTCCTGATATTTATTATCTCCTCTATTATCCTTTAATTTTTGCATTTTAATGGTTAATCTATCAATTGCAGATTTAGGCAAATAATGTTCAACCAGATTTGTTAAATCTCCAAAGTGTTCCCCAATGAGTAAAGTACATTGTGCCGAATTCTTATTTTCAAGAAATTTAATAATTCTTTCTCGCCCAGCTCCATAATTAGCTGGCTCTCCATCTTTTGCATAATTTCTATCCCAAGCAATAATTACCAAATGGGTGGAAGGAATAGTCAGCATATCTTCAATAACTCTGTTTATATGACTATCTCCAAATCCATAACCATAAGTTAGAATCACTGAATTTGGTTGACATATTGAAGATGAGAAATCTCTAAAAAGCTCAGCGTATGGATAAAAAGCTGTTTCTAAATCCTTAGATGAATTTGGATAAATAACTACTTGTTCAGTGATATTTTTAGGAATAGCTGGGTGACTATTCTCTGCTCCAAAAGGAAGCAAACACTTAATGATTCTATCTTTATCAAATCGCCAGTCAATTGAGCCATGAAGTTTTGTAATTCTTGCAACACCCTCAACATATCTTGGTTCACCTCTTATTCCTGGTGGATTGTAGTGGTAATCTAATTCTAATCTTGTGTTTCTAAAAATTGGCTGTAGCTTTCCCTTAAATCTATCTAATAAAAGCACGCCAGTTTCATCACAAGCAAGTTCAATAAATCTATCATAATTAGTCGTGAATAAATTAAGTCTCTCTCTTGATGCTGCACGACTAGTAAAACTCAAAACAAAGCTTTTCAAAAGATTAAAGGCTCTAATCGAACCTTCTTCTTCAGCATTTAATTTTTTATGAAACTCATTTTCCGTTGAAAGTATTGAACCAATAAACAACTTTAATTTTTCATTTAATTCTGTGGCAAGAGTTTTTGCCCTCGGGTCTTTAATTATATTCAGACCATTAATTAGGGTCTGCTGAATAATAG
>DNNJ01000132.1 GCA_003487955.1 Clostridiales bacterium
AGCAAATCGTACAACATTTTGAATATAATGAGGTGAAACAATATGGCTTTGTGGGCTTGTAGTTGTGGGTGTGAATTCGATGCGCCGGTAACTGACGAAAGTGCGATGTGCTGTTGATGACGAAGGTAATGATATTGAAAAGATGGAGGAAAAATAATGGTACTAATTGACTTTGACGAGCATGATTTAGCTGTAATTAACGGCGGTTTGCAATCCCTTATTAAATTGTGTCCAGAAACTTCTGAAATGAATAATGCCCAGGGGATTGTTGACAAGATTCAGAAACAACTAAACGAAATCCAAAACTGGCAAGCTATTTGGAAAGATATGGACCCGAAAGATAGGAAAGTAGTAGATGGGGCTATTGGGTGTGCTTTCTTTTTATTACAAAAAAATATTGATAGCTTGACAGTTGATCCGATAGAAGTGAGCACTGAGATAAAGGAACTTATTAAAAAAATCACTTTTAGATGTGAATTAAAGATGAATGTAACTCCTAAAATTAGTGGGCTTGTTCCTGACATTCGATCCTGAAAATGTACTAAGTATTGTTGTTGAAAAATGCAAGCATGTGAAGTCAGCAGGAATTGGCAAGAAGATTGAAGAGGTAATCGCTTGATGCGAGCTAAACGGTGTTGGGGATTTACGGTACGAAGGCAGAAAGCCTACATGCTTTAGCGTGTGGAGTATGTCAGTGATTACGAAATGCGAGACATAAAGAAGAGGCTTATGGAATGGGGGATATTAAAAGGAGAGGAAATAAATGAACAAATATGAATTATATGTAAATGATAAATATAAAGGAATTGTTACAGAAGATGAGTACGGAAATATGATATTTCCTTCGAATTTTACACAAGATGTAGGATTTGCCAGATTAAAACTTATTGAAGAGAAGGAGTGTGAAAAATGAGATACTTCATATCAACTTCGGTTAATCCACATTCTAACTTAAGTAAAAAAGTCCTCGAAGCAGAGGACAAATCTGATATATATATAATGATGGCTGGACTTGACGAGTATTTATTGTTTTTAGAAGAGATAACAGAAGAGGAAAAAGATAAAATTGATAAATATTATGAAATTAAAAAAGCGTAGACGAGGGATAATAATGAATGATAAAATAGTAGAATTGATCTATAACAAATTGCAAGAAGTACATGCGAATAATTTTGAACCTAAATTCGTTGTACTAAATCGTACAGCGTATTCTTCATTATGTGCATATTTGATTGAAAACCAATATAATAGCAGATTAGTTGGGCTTACAGATGGGCTGATCCCAAACACTATTTTTGGATACACAATCGTATTGATACCTGATGGAGAAGATGTATTAATTACAACGGATGCGCGGATTGAATTCAGATATGATGTGAGAATGGAAATCTAAAATTTCCCTTTTTTCATTCCCTTACCTCTACTCCAACCCCCAACTTCATTAACCTTTTTTCGATATCCTCATCAAAAATAAATTTAGGAATTGAATACTTCTCTTTAAACTTATCAATGTCCTTAAAAATCTTTTTCACAGAATCACTGTCAAGCCCTTCATCAAGTACCTTAAAATTCTGCCCATACAACTTAGAAAAGTCTCGATTCTCATACCTCATCGAATCATCAATATTAGAAAAAGCAGTGACGGGCAAAATTGCAGTACGGCAGTTACTATGAAATGGAGTTCTATACTTACTCGCTTCCGGTGAATCCGTCTTAAAAACCGTCCCATGCATCATACGGCAGTAGGGACTCGTTCTTTTGTCAATTGTGGCGTATATCTGCATTTCTTGAATGCCCTGCTGCTGGAACCTATGAAAACTCGTATTAGTCGCAATATCAGCCGTGATGGTTCGTGCAAACCGTACAGCCCTGTATTTTTCACCATTCCACTTATCTAAAATCCTGCCAGCCAGCTTGCTTGGATGTTCCTGATATATCGCTTCATCCTTGAGCATTTCAATAATCGACTCGGAAACTTCCAGAGCTAAATCTGCCGACTGTTTTACAGCCTCTTCAGTCAAGATTAAAGGAGTATCTTGAGTGTTTGTATCTGCCGCACTAAGATAATGTCTTGTGGGGCTTCTCTGAAGGCTTGCACTTAGAGCTTTTGAGATGAGTTTATCAGTTTCGGAAATCGAATAAAGATAGATATCATCAATTAACTTGTCAAGCTGGACCCTAAAGACAGCCGAACGAAAAGCGCTTTTTACGGAGGTCTTGATTTTTGGGCCTGGAATATTAAGGAGCCCTTTTTTGATGGTTCTTTCAAAAAGAGAAGAGAATCTATTCTCAATTTTGAATATTTCGGGAGAATGTAATATGGTAGACATGTTTAAATTATTTAGGTTCTTTATCTAGTTAATCAATAAATTCTCCAGTTCCTTCTGGCTCATCAATAACTTCTCCAGTTCCTTCTGGTTCATTAATAACTTCTATATTTTGTATAGCTTCTCCCCCACTTCCAGGAGAATACTTCACACCGAAATATTTGATACCTAGCTGCATCCCGACATCTACAAGACTATCATTCGCGAATACACCAATACCAGCATAAACGTTTGCAGTTGGCACTCCTAGAGTTTCCCATTGT
>DNNJ01000014.1 GCA_003487955.1 Clostridiales bacterium
CAATTCCGTCACTCCGGCACACAGGAATAGAGTTTGCAAGAGAAACCAAGACTTGGCTAAACCGCATTTTTAAGTTTTTCTAATTCGACAAGAAAAGCAGGGAAATTTTTATTCCACAGATATGCTAGCTCATCTGAATACCCGCAAGCAATACTGGGGACTTTGTGTTGGATTAATTCAATCGCAGCATCTACTTTTTTTTGATTCATTCCAACTTGAACCTTTATCTTATTATTTTGGTGAATAACCAGACTATAACTCTTGCCCGCGGGGATGATGTAATTGACTTTATGCTGAGTAACGTTTTTGTACATCCATAGCACATCTTGCAGTGGCACAAGTGTCAAACCAAAAAAATTCTTTCTCACTAACCACGAATTTGAGATAATTAATTTTTTCGTCACTGGAACCCCGGTGCTAGCAATATCTTCATCGATGCCATTAGCCACGGCTTCAGGAATACCGTATATCTCAAGTTTTTTGTAAATTGGATGTTCAAGGGGATCGGAAACCCTTTTGCCATACCGCAGCAAGTTCCACACCGAGAGCAAGAAAAGTGGCACACAAAAGAAGAGTCCCAGGTAACCAATAGCTTTGCCAGACTGTGCATCCACCATGAAAGGCAACACAATTTGGTCGAATTCCTCAATGGGAATACCTTCCTGGGCCGCTAAGTCGACTAGCTCATATTTTAAATCTGCAGGAATCATCGTCAATGCTCCGGTCTGGGAGAGCTCTGTTGTCCCCGGAGCAGCCTTAACCACAAGCAGCCAATCATTAACAACAAGGTAGAGATAATCAGTTGTTACCTTGGTGTCGATAACCCTATTTGTTCCCTCTTCAAAAGTTTCCTCAACATATTGCAAACCGGTATGGAAAACTTCAGAACCCCTTACAGTGACATACTCTTTTTTTTGGTCCTTCAGATCTCTCATCGCAGTTAGGGAAGCGGCATCCATTGTAAAAGGACCTAAAAAGAAATTGTAGTAATATTTATAAGAAAAGGACATTATCAGGGTCACAGCTAAAAGAATGAGTAAATTAACTAGAAATAAGTTCCTATTGCAGCGTTTTACTTGGCACAGAATAAATTCTTCACGCATAGATAAACCCCCATTGCCTATATTTTTAAAAACACAAAGTAACCACTCATATAATACTCAACTATTTCTAGATTGCAAAGCACAGAAAATTCAAGTGGGTATCCTGCAGATCATTACCGAACTGTTCTATTTGTTTATCAAAAAGAACATTATGGGCTTTTACACTCTCACTGTAGCATCCGGTTTTGTGCATATCCTTATCAGGTTGAACATGATAGGCGTAGATATAGCGCCGGCCATCCTTTTTGCATAAAGACTCGAGATGCTTGCAGTTTGCCTCATTCGTGTCAATCCGGAATTCACCAAAGGGTAAAACCCGGCAGCATTCAATATCCGCATCCGCTTGACATATCTGATTAAATAGATTGGTAAATCCTATGGTTTCCCAAACAAAGTTGCGGTTAGCGGCAGGGCAATCTGTACCGCTTTCGTGTCCACTGAACAAATCCACACATTTGCCTATTTCGTTGAAATACAGTGACCAGCCAAGCCATCCGTGTTCAATGGGGACAAAACAGAGAAGATACCGGCCCAATAATAATACTTGGAAGATTTTACATTAAGTAATAATACCTTTATTGCTGGTTTATGTAAAATTTGTGTACAAAGCCCTAAAATCAAAAATTCCCGAGTTATCAAGAAACCCGAGAGGTCTTATATTTAATTTGGTGCCGGAGGCCGGACTCGAACCGGCACGCTTTGAGGGCGCTTGATTTTGAGTCAAGTACGTCTGCCAATTCCGTCACTCCGGCACACAATGTATTTTAGCACGCCAAAACTGAGTTTGCAAGAGAAAGCAATCCTTAATTATTCACGCACCGGGAGATACAATCGAACACACTAATGACACAAAGCAAGCAAATAAAACAATGCCACATATTATTGCTGTAATTCCTTGCCGTTTTCCGGAATAGTGGCCTATATTTACATACCTCTCATCAGAAATTCTTACTTTTTTTTCTGTATACTGAACTTTAATGGCCTCATTAGGAAATCCTTTATTTGGAAAACGAATTCTAATAGTAGGTTCAACCATACGCTGGACCTTTTCTCCGCGAAAACTATCATAGTACTCAACAATAGGTGTCGGAGAATGTTCTATCCATGCTCCGGTTACATCATCAATCGAATGATGCTTTCTTCCTCCAACTATAACCGCCGTAGTTTCTTGCCCCATTCTTTCAAACTTTTTGTTTGATGGATATAACATAAGAAATCGTAATAACATAATTACACCTAAGATCAGCGCACATAATCCGACTAAAACGCTCCCTGTTTCAACTGCAATAGTCACGCTAACGCCTTCATTCCATCTTTATTTTACAAATTCTCATTCATCACCCAGATAAATTATATAAGTAATATACACTATCTACTATACTCCTTTACTATAGCTATATAAACTATTAGAATTTCATGGTAGAATTCATTCAAAGAAAGGTGCATTACCCGACTTTTAATAACATGTGCAGTGTTTTTTTATTATGCATTAGGGAGACAGGAACATGGAAAGGAAAAAAAATCTTGTTCAATGGCTGGCATTGTTAGGTGTGGCTGGGACAATCTTTTATTTTTTGCATGTCATTTTAGGCAAAGCAAACTATCCAGGCTATAATCCTTTGGCGCAAGCAGTAAGCGACCTGACCGCCGCCACAGCGCCATCAAGGGAAATTGCTTCGGCTTACTCTACTGTATACGCTTTTTTCACCGTCGCAGCCTGCACATTGCTCTGCGTGTTCTATCAGGGAAAAGTAAATAAAGTTTTCCGGCTTGGAATTTACTTATTTGCTGTTATGGAATGGACTTCCGCAGTCGGTTACACGCTGTTCCCCTTATCCGCCAGCGGTTACGCCGGCTCTTTCCAAGATATCATGCACATGGTTGTAACAGCTATTGTGGTGTTACTGTCCATTGCTTCGATGATTTTAATAACGGTTGGCTGTTTCCAAAGCAGGGTCCATAAGCTATTCGGCATTTTTACGATTGCTGTTTTGGGAATAATGGCTCTAGGTTCTATCACAACGGGCATTGTGCCAGTTGGATACTTCGGCGTTGCCGAGCGGTTAAGTGTGTATTCAGTTGTCATTTACAGCGCAGCACTGTCGCTTTTTACTTATAGATATCCGGTCCAGTATCCGAAAGCCATATAATCAAAGACCGCTTCGGCAGTCTTATTTCTTTTATTTCTTTCAGCAAGGGCCATATGGATTAGACGGTATTGATGACGAGAGATAATAAATAAAGTGAGCGAGATGTGCTTTGGTATTTGCTGAGTCAGGCTATAGGGGGTTAGGTCGAAATCGCTCCCAGCGCATGTGGGGAACAGAAGTCCATCACCTCCCAGCAAGCGTCTAGATCACCTCAGCTAGTGCGGGGACAGCTTTATATGGCAACCAGTCCTAGTGCTTCAAAAACAGTTTCTCAATTACTATAGTCTCTCCAATGGCTTTCAGATCCTGGATTGCCAAAGCAGCCCTATCAGGTCCATCAGTAGAGTACAGATTGCTATGATAGTGCTTATTTAGTATCTCATGTATTTTTTCCAGGTTGTCCGAGTTTTTTACCCATTCGGTAGGGATGTAAAACATCTACTTTATGATGTGGTAACCTACTTGCG
>DNNJ01000098.1:0-6557 GCA_003487955.1 Clostridiales bacterium
CGTCCCCTTGTCACGTCCCCTTGTCATACTTGTTACTTTAAATCATTCATATATGTTGAAACATAATTTTTGTCAACTGTTACAACAGCAAAATATGTTTCATTTTTATTTTGTACTTCCTTTTCTATTAAATTCACAAGTTTTGATGACTTTATATCATAATCCACCGGTACAACCACATCAAATATTAAATTAGTATGGGTTTCTCCCTTAACAACTCTAAAATCATGCATGGTAAGTCTTTCATCAATGGACTTTACTATTTTATCCGTCATACCCCTTAATTCATTTATTTCCTCGTCATCTGTAATTATGGGATCTAAATGAATTACAAGGTTAATATTTAATTCTCTTGCAAAATCTCTTTCAATATTGTCGATTAAATCATGGGACTTCAATATGTCTTCCTTTGCATTAACTTCTGCATGAACTGTTGCAAAATACCTGTTAGGTCCGTAATTATGAACAACAAGGTCATGGATATTTACTATTCCATCATAGGATATAATCTTGTTTTCAATTGAGCTGATAAATTCTCCATCAGGCATTTCTCCAAGAATAGGATTCAATATGTCTCTTAATATGTCATACCCTGAATACAAGACAAACAATGCTACCAATATCCCCACATAACCGTCAACCTCATAACCTGTTAATTTCGATATAAATACGGATAAAAGCACAACAGTTGTAGCAACTACATCATTTCTTGAATCTGTTCGGGCGGCCTTGATTGTTGCAGATGAAATTTTGCTGCCAAGTTTATTATAAAATACGCTGAGCCATAACTTCACTAATATGGAAATAATCAGCACAACCGTCATTTCTATTGAAAAAACTGTCTTTACAGGATTAATAATTTTATTAAAGGATGATTTAATAAGTTCAACTCCGACTAAAAGAATAGCAATTCCCAAAATAAACCCCGCCAAATATTCCATCCTTGCATGCCCGAATGGATGGTCCTTGTCTGCAGGCTTGCCGGAAATTTTAAAACCTATAAGGGTAATTATAGAGGATGCTCCATCGGATAGATTATTGACTCCGTCAGCCATAACAGAAATACTGTTAAATAATATTCCTGTCAAAATTTTGCCTGCACTTAATATAACATTTACAACTATTCCTGTAATGCTTGAGACAGTACCATAAGATTCTCTTACCTTAGGCTCATTAACATTTTCATAATCTTTAATAAATTTTTTAATAATAAAATTAGTCATTGCAATCCTCAATTAGCTCTATTTTTTATATACTATATTCAACTAAATTTTGTGCATGCATAGTCAACATATCAACCAATCTGAAAAATAGGGTTCGTCGGGCATACGTTTAGGCGCACGTAAAATACCTGTGGAAATGTTCCCACAGGTATAAATTACTATACTTTAATATTTTTGTCAAACTAATGTTTCTTATTTGCTTTTCCGTTATTGCCGTTGTTGTCATTGCCGTCACGGTCACTGTAATTGTTTTCGTATCTGTTGTCTTTATCTGATTGATTATTTTTATTGCTGTTTTTATTATCTTCCTTTTGCTTTAATATTTCTCTGTATTCTTTTATTTTTGCATTTATATCCTGGACTGATTCATTACTCCATTCATTCGGATTTATACTATCCCCTGCCGAGTCAGCTGCTTCTTGAAGCTTTCTGATCAAATTAAGTTTTCCTAATGTAACATTCATTTTTTTTGCTTCATCAACTTCTTGTTCTGTTAACTCTATTGCCTGAACATCATAATTATTTCTTTCAGATTTATTTGATTTGTCGGATTTTCCAGGTTCTCGCTCTTCCGATTTCTCCCGCTCTTCCGATTTCTTTCGTTCTTCTCTTTCTTCTTGTGCTCCTGATTTCTCCCATCTTTCCGGTTTCTCTTGTTCCTCAGGTTTCTCCCTTTTTTCCGGTTTTTGTGATTTATCGTCATATTTAATTTCTTCAGTTTCTTCAATTATTTCTGTTTCCTGCTCCGCAGAAACTCCTCTATCCTGCGGCTTATCTTGTTCTTCCGGTTTTTCGGGTTTTTTCGGTTCCCCGGGTTTCTGAAACTCAGAATTCTGTTTTGTTTCAATTTCAGTATCTTCCGTCTGTTTCAGTGCTGTTTCCTCATTAACGGCAGTTCGAAGTTTTTTGGATAATATATCTTTTTTCTCATCTGACTTGCTGGATGCGGCAATTATTACGCCGTCTTCTTCGCCTTCAACAATATATCCCTTGGTTTTTAATTCGTTTAATACGCTTTTTACTGCACTTTGGATTTCTTTATTTTTCAAACCGTCAATACTTATATTTTTTGACAATTCTCTTCCATCATCATTAAAACCTTTAACAGTCAGCACCCTGTCAAATCTGTTTATATAGAATTCGAAAGATGGATTAACATCTATGCTTACATATGAATAAGGAGTATAGTATGCCCATGCCGGTGTAACAAAAATCATGATTGCAGCAGCAGCCGCAGCTGTCATTCTGATTAATTTATTGCTGTTATTCTTTATTGCTATTTCTTGACCTATGCAATAGTTTCTGTTTTTAATTTTAGAAACAACGCCGCCATCAGTCAATACTGCTGCATGCTTACCTTTAACCTCAACTATTATTGCTTTCATTTTTCAACTCCTGACAAATATATTCCATATAACCGGCTAAATTCGGAAAATCCCCCGACATAATTTCTAATGCTGCTATAATATATTTTCGATGACGTTCCAACAATTTACGGGGTACCTTTGTGTATTTTTCTATTATATTTAATGGCAGCTGCTTCTTAATTTTTATTTCACTTGTCAATATTGGATTTTTTATTAAATAAACCACAGCCTTGGCGCAGGACTTCTTAGTTTTGTGAGATTTTGGCGAGCATTCGGTCAAATCCATAAATGAAAATCCATAATCGGAAAATATTTCATTGATGAGAGTAATTTCCAACTTAATTGAATTGTCTTCAACAATGGAAACCTTTTTTGCAATTTCGGACTGCATGGAGTATTCCTCTTCATCTTGAGAGTCAGTATTAAACAATGAGGGATTTACTGAAATTTCCGGTGCATATCTTGACTTGCTACGCATGAAATCAATCATCCGCCTTCTTATTACCAATTCTGCAAAGTTTAAAAAACTGCCTTTTTCGGCAGAATACTTCTTTATTGCTTCAGTAAAAGCAGATAACGCGATTGACCACTCATCATCACTTTTTGAAATATAGCTTCGAGTAATAGATGAGGCACATTTCAGTATGAAATTTTCATATTGAGTTATTAAATTATTCATTGAATCTATATTATTCTTGGCTTTCACAGCCAATAGGTCCAATTCGCTCATATTCTTCCCCTTGTAGTTGCAATCACAAAGTATTATATCATTCAGACCATAATATTACAACATTTCAAATCTTACAAATTTCTTAATGGGGGAAAAGGAAAGGGGACACACCTCCCTATTCTTGGGATAGTCTCTGCTGGTAGGAGGAATGTCCCCATACTTGAGGTGTCTCCCTTTCTCTGACCCCATCCTTATTTCTTAAAAAGATACCATGTCTTTGTGTCCAATTCATATTTAAGTTCAAAAATATCCTTGCCGTTATGGAGGCATACAAATACAATCCTTGTGTTTCCAACAATATTTTCTTCATATGTTTTCATTATTTTTTCAATTCTTACAACCTTATCATCAAGTCTGAATTTTACAGGCTCTATTTTCCCATTCGTATTAAAAACCGCCATTACCTTTATTGGCTCATTTATTATTTTCATAACGCACCTCTATAAAATGCTACTCATACCGGGATATTCGTCATCCGGATATCCTCCCAATATGGGTTTTAAATCACTGTTTGCAAATACCCCCCTTATAATTGAATTATCGCCATACTTAGCTCTTACTTTATCTACAGCCTTATCTAATACTTCATTTTTTAAACTTAATTCATCCTGAAAAAAGTTGATTTGTTTAAAACTTGAAAATTCCAAGTCTGATACATGAACTCCCAATGCCCTTATAGGCTTTTTATCCCATAACTCATCAAATAAACTGCATGCATTCATATAAATGTCCCTTGTACAGTCTGTAAAATACATAATTTTTCTCTGCTTAATTTTAAAACCGAAATCCTTGTCCTTAATACTTATACTTACAACTCTGCAGTTCATATTTGCTTCTCTTAACCTCCAGGCAGTCATTTCAGTCAAACTCAGCAATACGACATGGGCAGTTTCCCTGTCTGTAACATCGAATCTAAGGGTGCTGCTGTTTCCTACGCTTTTAATTGGGTCCCTTTCTTTAAAGATTGAAATATCCCTTCCCCAGGCATAATTGTAAATTAATCTGCCGTGGGATTTAAGCATGGTCGATATTAATTTATAATCTGCATTTGCAAGCTCTCCGATTGTATAAATACCCCACCTGTTTAATTTGGGCTTAGTTCTTCTTCCCACCATAAACAATTCTTCTACGGGCAAAGGCCATAGTTTTTCCCTTATCTCCTCAATAAACATAGTGTGGCATTTGTCAGGCTTTTCTAAATCCCCCGCTTGTTTTGCAAGAAGTTTATTTTCAGAAATTCCTACATTTACGGTATAGCCGAAATTTTCCCGGACACCATCTTTTATTTTATAGGCTAATTTAACAGCCTGCTCCTTATCTTTGTCTGTAAACCTTAAAAAACATTCATCGATACTGAAAACTTCCACATCGGGAGTATATTTTTTCAAATATTCCCTCAATGCTTTGCTTGCTTTCACATAAGTACTGTAATCAGGAGGTATGACAAGCAAATCAGGACACATTTGCCTTGCTTCCATAAGGGACATTCCTGTTTGTATCTTGAACTTCTTGGCGGGAATTGATTTGGCAAGAACAATTCCATGGCGGCTTTGTTCATTTCCTCCAATAACAGCCGGTACTATCCTTATATCTCTTTTTATTCCCATTTGTTTTTCATATGCAGCCGTCCAGCTTAAAAAAGCTGAATTTACATCAATGTGCATTATTATCTGTCCCATACATACCTCCTTACTACAATGATAGTGAGCAATTGTAATTTTTATCTTGTCTTATCCGAACGTTTGTTCTATTATTATAACACAATTTGTAAATTTTAAAAGCTTTTTTTGAAAAAAGTTTAGGGACGGTTTTTTTCATTCTTGAGAATGAAAAGAACCGTCCCTAATGTTTCTAATGTTTCACGTAGGTTTCAATATGCTCAAAATTTTATTCTTTATAATTTTTATCATGAATTATTTTTAATCCCTTAAATATAAGATGAGGGTCAAATATGTCAATTTCTGATGTTCCATCGGATATCAGCCTGCCAAGTCCTCCCGTTGCTACAACCTTTATATTTTCATTATGCAATTCTTCTTTTATTTTTTTGATAATATATTCTACCTGTCCTATATATCCGTAAACTAATCCTGCCTGCATACTTGTTACAGTATTTTTTGCAAGAATTGAATCAGGTTTTTTAATTTCAATTTTTGGAAGCTGTGCAGTTCTTTGCCACATTGCATCAGCAGAAATCTGGATTCCGGGGGATGTGATACCGTATCTGAATTCTCCCTTTTCATTTACAACATCATAAGTTGTTGCTGTTCCAAAGTCTATAGCTATTATGGTATCGCCCTTTGAGTATAATTCACGCGCTGCTACAAGTGCCACAATCCTGTCTGCTCCTACCTCCCTTGGATTATCGGTAATTATTGTAATTCCTGTTTTTACTCCGGGGCCTACAACAATGGGCTCTATATCAAAAAACTTTTTTAAAGCATTTTCAAATGAATACATTACATTAGGTACAACTGAGGATACAATTGCGCTGTTAATATTTTTATGATTAATATCATTATAACTCAATAAACTGAATATGGAAATTCCATATTCATCGGATGTTTTTTCATTTCTGGTGACTATTCTCCAGTTTCCCACAAGCTCATTACCCTTGTAAACACCGATTACTATGTTTGTATTTCCTATATCAACAACTAAAACCATGCTTTCACTCCTATATGTTAATTTTATCATATGCTTACTGATGCAGACGCTCCTGCGCCTTTAATAAAGCTGAGCTTTTTAATCTTTCCTTAGCTCGTCGATGGTGTTTGTTGTAATTTGACTTCTGTCAAGATTTAACATAATTATTGCTTTTTCCAATTCTTCATTGGAAGTCACTTCAATTTCAAGATAAGGTTTTCCGTAAGTTTGTTCATCCCATGTATCAATTTCAAATAATATATTTTCATACATATAAGACCTCCTATGTTTGTAGCCGGGTCTTTTTTTCTCGTAGCCTAATAATCCGATTATTTTAGCAGCACTTTCCCAGTCAGAAACGTCTGTGCTCATTTCCTCATTAACCCTTAGGGAATCTCTTTTTATGCCTCTTTTAAATGTCATGGTGCTTTTAGTTTCCCCTGACAGATTATCCTTAATTATTCTTATTCTCAAATAGCCATTGTAAGTTCTCTTCAAAAAATAATCATTCGTATCAAATCTATAGTTTATCTGATCTTCGTCCTTTACAAGAACAGCTCCCATATCAATAAGCTTTTTTTCGATTTCTTC
>DNNJ01000098.1:6759-7934 GCA_003487955.1 Clostridiales bacterium
TTGTCAATATTTAAAACCTTTACTTCTCGCTCTCTCAATTTAGTCCTCCACTTGAATTTAGGTAATTATATCATAATTATTAAAAATTATAAACATTTATTATTAAATCGGGTTACATAAAATATATGAGTTACTGTTCTAAACAATAATCATACCTGTTGTTAAAATGAAATCAGAAAAAATAATTAATTTTGTTTTAAGTGCATTTATTCGGGTATAACATTAATATTGAAGAATAAAACCAAGGAGGTATTTATTATATGTGTAATAAAGGAAAATTCTTTTTTTGTGAAACCTGCGGTAATTTAGTAGGATTGGTATTGGAAGGCGGGGGAGAATTAGTTTGCTGCGGAAATCCAATGAAGGAGCTTGTTGCAAACACGGAAGATGCCGCGTATGAAAAACACGTGCCTGTAATTACTGTTGAAGGCAACAAAGTAACTGTAAAGATTGGAAGTGTTGAACATCCTATGGTTGAAGAACACTACATTCAATTTATTTACCTTGTAACAAAAAAAGGTGCTCAGAAGGCATGCTTGTCTCCCGGAGATAAACCGGTTGCTGAATTTGCTTTGGTTGACGGTGATGAAGTTGTTGAAGCATATGAATACTGCAATCTTCACGGACTTTGGAAGAAAGAGAATTAGGGGTATGGGGGTAGAAGAATTGTCCCCAATTTAGTTTTAATTATTACTTGTCCTATTTAAAAAAGGATTTGGGAGTAAGGAAACCTTGCTCTCAAATCCTTTTAGTTTTGTTTTGCTTTACTCTGAGGCCGTGACCGAAGAATCTAATAGGATCCTTCGCTTCGCTCAGGGACATATAAGCTAAGATATTGTTGCTCCGCTTGGAATATCCTCCAAAGTAGATACAACGGAAAGCATCTTTCCTTTTTCCGCTGATAAAATCATACCGTTGGATTCAACGCCTCTCAAAGTTACAGGCTCCAAATTATAAACCATTACAACTTTTTTTCCAACTAAGTCCTCAGGCTTATACCATTTTGAAATTCCTGAAACCACCTGTCTTGTTTCTTCGCCTATTTTCAATTGAAATACCAAGAGTTTATCTGCATTCGGATGTTTTTCAACCTTTAAAATCTCTGCAACCCTCATATCGAGCTTTTCGAAATCATCCATTGTTGCATAGCAAACATCTTCTTTTGTTTTTTCCGG
>DNNJ01000098.1:8161-9220 GCA_003487955.1 Clostridiales bacterium
TTTTGTTTTTTCCGGCTTTGTAGATTCTTTTGGATATTTTGTCTCATTTAATTTATTGATTTCTTCAATTTTTTTTGCAACATCTATTCGAGCAAATAAAATTTCGGGTGTGCCAACCTTTTGTCCGGGTACCATGCCGTTAAACTCAAGCAGTGAGCCCCAATCTCTCTTATCGGTATTGAGATGCTTTAATATATTCCCGGCTGTTTCCGGCAGATACGGCTCCAAAAGCACTGCTGCAATTCTTATGGATTCTAAAAGATTATACAAAACAGTTCCTAATCTTTCTTTTTTGCTTTCATCTCTTCCAAGAATCCAAGGCTGTGTTTCATCAATATATTTATTGCTTCTTCGAAGCAATGTAAGTATTTCATCGATGGAATCCGACACCCTCAGTTCATCCATTTTCTTTTCAACCTTCAAAGGTGTTTGAAGGGCAAGTTTTATTAATTCATCATCTATTGGCTCAGATGCCGTGGGAGCTTTAACTTCACCTTCGAAATATTTATTGGTCATTGATATTGTTCTGTTTACTAAATTACCCAAAATATTAGCTAAGTCAGAATTAATTCTTTCTATTATCAATTCATAAGTCAATGTACCGTCACTGGCAAACGGCATTTCATGAAGCACAAAATACCTGATTGCATCTACTCCGAACAGCTCCACCAAGTCATCTGCATAAATAACATTTCCTTTTGATTTGCTCATCTTGCCTTCACCGATTAAAAGCCACGGATGACCAAAAACCTGCTTTGGAAGCTCTACACCTAATGCCATCAAAAGTATGGGCCAATAAATAGTGTGGAATCTTAAAATATCCTTGCCAATTAAATGTACATCTGCCGGCCAATACTTATTATAAAGCTCACCATGGCAGCCGTCAGGGTCATATCCCAAAAATGTTATATAGTTGCTCAGTGCATCAATCCATACATATACCACATGACCTTCATCAAATGTAACAGGAATACCCCAGTCAAATGATGTCCTGGACACGCACAAATCCTGCAGTCCCGGCTTGATAAAATTGTTTACCATTTCATTTTTTCTTGATTC
>DNNJ01000098.1:9534-12704 GCA_003487955.1 Clostridiales bacterium
TCTCTTCCGCAGTCAGGGCATTTGCCGTCAATCAGCTGAGCGTCCGTAAAAAATGCTTCATCGGGAGTACAGTACCATCCTTCGTAGTAACCTTTGTAAATATCCCCCTGGTCGTAAAGCTTCTTGAATATTTTCTGCACTGTTTTAATATGCTCAGGGTCTGTAGTTCTGACGAATTTATCATAAGTAGTATTCATTAAATCCCATATTCTTTTAATTTCAGCTGCTACTTCATCAACAAATTCTTGGGGTGATTTCCCTGCTTCCTCAGCCTTTAGCTGAATTTTTTGTCCGTGCTCATCTGTACCTGTTTGAAAATATACATCATATCCGTTTAATTTCTTGAATCTTACAATACTGTCGGCAAGAACTATTTCATATGTGTTACCGATATGAGGTTTGCCGGATGTATATGCAATTGCAGTTGTTAAATAAAATTTGCCTTTATTCATATTTCCCTCCTTGTAATCTACACACTAATAACAATATTCGCAGGGGAATGCAACAAATTTATCTATTTGGGGACATTCCTCATGCCCGCAAAGACTTGCTTCATAGTAGAGGTGTGTCCCCCCTATAATCTCACAAATTTGGCATTCTGTGCGTTTGACCTACAAACAATCTCTTTCTCCTTCCAGTCAAAGAAATTGGGTTAGGTCATAAAAAGCCTCTTAGCATAAGCTAAGAGGCGAATAACGCGTTACCACTCTTTTTTGCACATATTTCACAATATGTGCCTCAACAGGTTCTATTAAACCCTGTATTATAACGTATACTTACGTCGTACCCTAACTAATGCTCAGGCACGAAGCTCCAAGGCCATGTTCATTTTAAAATCAATCCCCGTCTTCCACCATACGCCGGTTCTCTATATCATGATTGTAAAACTACTCTTCTTATCATCGCTTAAGTTATTATGTATTTTCATATTAAAAACTATACATAAATAACTTGTTTTTGTCAACTAAAATATTAATTTAATGCATTTGACTATAGCAACAATTATTCCTATTATTATTGCCGGAATCAACAAGAGCCCTATACCAAGAGGAATCAATGCAAGAATCACAACAAAACCGATTATTGCCCCTAACAATGTGAAAACAACATTAAGTAATACGACTCCCACTTTTAACGCAGCCACAATAAATACTATAAATATAAATAATCCAATTAATATATCCATATCCAAACCTGGTTTCTAAAAACATAAAATTTCATATCATTATGTTTTTTCATCTTACCCTATATAATAAGACGGTGGTATCACAGGATTCAACCACTAGGGATTAATACTTTCGTATTAAAATCTCGCATAGCCTTAATTGATCCTTTCAATTAAGTTCAACAAGACTGCAGCTGTTAGCTGCTCCTAATTTTATTCTACCGCCAAAGCCTTTCAACTTAGTGTTCTTTGGCAGTTTTTATATTAAGATGCTAATCCCAATGTTTGTTTTCTGTTTTTAATCCACAAATCAGGTTTTTCACCTACCTTTCCTTTTATAATATTATTTATTATTGACCATTTTGACCATTCATTTTTCTTATTGAATTCTTCTTTGTTTTCTATTAGTTTATTTTTTAATATCTTTGGTATCTTTTCTTTTAATCTGTAACTTCTTCTTCCTATTACCATTGCTGCACCGTTATGAACATCCATTCCATATTGGTGACAATATTTGTATAATCCTATTTTGCTTGTAAATTGAGGTTTTACTTTTCTTATTTCTACTCCTTCTCTTTTACAAGCATTTTCTAACATTGATAACAGTGTTTTGTATATGAACTGATGTTTCATTCGTGCAAATTTTCTTTGTACATCTTTATCATCTTCAAATTTTAAATCCTCGATTGCTATCCCACTTTTGTTTATTTTAGCAATCTCTACTGCTTGTTTTACTAATTCACCGCATAAGTTCTTTCTTCTGTTGCTTCTTGCATATAATAGTTCGTGTTGCTTTAAGCATTTATGCCATTTATGATTTCCTTTATTGTCTATACAGGTTAATGCAAATCCGTCCGGGTTTGTATCTATGCCTATTACTCCGTTTTTGTTCGTATGTATAGGCGATTTTTGTTTGATGTCAAAGGTTATGTGTACGTAATATTTATTGTTTCTTTTTTTTATTTCTACTTGATATGCTTCGTTTGTTTCTAGGGTGTTTAAAAACATTTCTCTGTAATTGTTTCCGTTTATTTTACCTGTTTTCTTTGATTTCTTTTGCGGTAGATATATTGGTATTTGTATTTTTATTGCTCTGTTTGTTTTTGTTTTTTGTAGTGTCGATATTTCTAAATATGACATGTTGTTTTTGATTATTATTCTTAAGTTTGGATTGCCTTTTTTTGTTTTGTCCCCTCTACTGTAAATTCTGTTGTTCCTACAACTTTTCCATTCTTCGTTAGTTACTAATCCTTTACATCTTCTTATAAACATTTTTTTAGTTCCGAATATTATGGGTGGAATCTTGTCATTATCAATTAGTTTCTTATAATAGTCTAATTTTCTTTTTCTTTTTTCTAGCTTCTTTATTAATACATTTTGTTTCTTTTCTGATAGTTTTTCAATTTTTAACTCCTTTTCTATTCGCTTTGCCTTTTTGTCATAGTTGTTATAATTAAGTTTTAATAGCTCTTTTTGTGATTGTATGGTTTGTCTGGCTGATTCTACTGCATCTTTTGCCTGGCGAATATTTAGTTTATATTTAAATGCAACGTCTTTTTCTAAATCGCCTTTCCTTTTTCCTTCAAGAAGTCGTTTGAATGAATATCTTATAGCGGTACAAAATATTAACATCATATTATTTAATGTTTCTTCAGATTCTTCAGATATATTAAACAACACTGCTTGTATCGTTATTTTCACTATTTTCATCCCTTTCATTTTCTAATTCTTGAATGGATATATAGCTTTTGCGTTTTATTCTAATGATCAGTTGCTCCAAAATAATAGGACTTTAACAGTAATATTAACTAATATACTGATTTGAGCATACCTTCTTCTGCTAACCTCCATTTTGGGACAAGTATATCATAGCTGTTATAATATTTATGTCTAATCTTGTAATGCTTTGTTATGTTTATTTGTAACTGTTTCAACCTCCATATATTATTAATATCAATAATAATCATTTTTATTAGGAAGGGGTACACACCTCAACTATAAGGAT
>DNNJ01000094.1:0-361 GCA_003487955.1 Clostridiales bacterium
GTTCCACGGACTTGGATAATTCTTCCTCGCCAAAGCCCAAGCCGTGGAGAATGCTGCGGGTGCGGGCGGGGTAGCTGTACCCCCCCTGTTCTTCAAATTCGTGGCTCAGTTGGGCATACCGGTTCATTGCTTCTTCGTGACCGTTGCTTTTGGCCAATTCCTGTTCCAGGCGGCGCAATTCCCTCTCCATCTCTGCTAAATGAGCAAAAACCGACAGCCCTTCCTCAAGAACGGTGACGCCGGGAGCAAAGGAAAACTCCTGACTTTGATAGCCCACTTTACAACCCCGGGCCAGCATCACCCGGCCCGAATCCGGCTCTAGTTCCCCGGCAATAATTCGGAGCAGGGTGGTCTTGCCGCT
>DNNJ01000094.1:571-1343 GCA_003487955.1 Clostridiales bacterium
GTCTTGCCGCTGCCGTTAGGGCCCAAGAGGCCAACCTTTTGCCCCTTCTGGACCTGAATATCTATTGCTTCCAGCACCAGCGTGGCGCTGAAGTCTTTGTATATTTTTTCGGTTGCTAACACAATCATATATAGCCCCCCTGTCAAAATGATAGTACCCTCAAAGGGCGCCTTTGTCAAAAAATCCTGAAGGAGGTCAGAGAAGGGTAAAAACAAACAGCCCCTATTGGGGCCGTTTACTCAGTTTTCTTAAGAGTATAAGTGCGCAGGGTCTTTCCCTCCAGGCTGTCCTCATTGAGCTTGTCCTGGGCAGATTCCAGAATTGTGATGATATCCGTGTCCCCATCGCTAATATAGCGAGCGGTTTCTAATCTGGCTAAGTATCCACCACAACCAGTAAACTGTCCAAGGTAGATATTTAGAAAGAGCAAAGATACATTGTTCCATGTAAGGCTATCAATTATGGGATTTATATTGTTCAAAAATATGCATCATCATGGCCTTATCTAGAGCACCTATAGATTTGTAATATTGTATACCCAGCGTACCCTTCGAAAATATACAGATCACGGGAAGTGACATAGCCATATTTTGGCTAAATAAATATTCCTTAATCTCATCACTAGCCTCATTTAGGCCAAAACTATATACTTTAGTTCGAGTTGCTATCAGTGCACTTCTTAACTCAGGTAAATCTTGCTCGAGGTCACTTTTCTCGTCATGTATAATTACAAGGAAAATTTCATCATTTATCATTTCATTTAATTCCGTTT
>DNNJ01000094.1:1563-1720 GCA_003487955.1 Clostridiales bacterium
AATAAGATTTGCTCGGGCCCAGTACACCTCCTTACCGATTACAATGCAGCAGACAACAAGAAAAAATATAATAAAAACCTTCACGTATTTCATATTGCTTAAACCTCAGAGGATGTCCCGTTTGAGACTTTTTCTTACCAGATAGTTAATGGGAATC
>DNNJ01000094.1:1893-2263 GCA_003487955.1 Clostridiales bacterium
CCAGATAGTTAATGGGAATCAATACTAAAAGCAGCAGCCCACCTCCGATGAAGGGGAGATAATTATAAAGGGGATTCTTCTCGAAACGAACCATGACTGACCCATCCGACATCTCATTAAAAAACATCCTCTCCAATGTAACACCCAAAAATTCCCGGATATGTTCATTCTCTGTAATCTCCGTAGTCTCTATAGATTGTACCAAAAGCATCGTTAAGATAGCACCTATACCGAAAATGATGACACAAATTAGGACAGAGACTACAATCTTCGTTACTTTGGTTTTCATTTTTACCCTCCTTTGGACGTAAAAGCTCAAGAGCAATGAACAATTGAACCATTGACGCCAAGAAAATTCCGATTGCAAGAA
>DNNJ01000094.1:2455-3422 GCA_003487955.1 Clostridiales bacterium
CAAGAAAATTCCGATTGCAAGAAATATACCAAGAACAGACAATATGGATTCATCTCCGCCAGATAAAGGGTAGCAGCAATAGCAGCGACAAAGCAAGGATGACGGAAACACTAATTACTGACGTGAGTCTTGTTATGGAAACTGCTATAACCGTGGCGACAAAGGAATAAAAAACAAAAAACAATACTCCAGATTCGTCATCCATTTTTAGCGGAAGTTTAATCAGTTTTTGCAATATAAACAGAAGAATGGATACTATCGTTAAAACGGCCAGGTCATCGAAACTGACAGCCATATCCATAATAAGAATGGAACAAAAATAAGTCATTAATACAAAGAGAAGGGACTGAAGAATATCCCAAAGATTCAACGCCCAAGCCTTCAAGGGTAGCCTGGTTAATTGGGAAGCGAAGGTACCCTTTATTCCTGATGCAAACACAATAATGGGAGCTGAAATTGTTACCAATTCTCGAATCTTTACTGGCAGTTGTGCCAAAACAAAAAATGCCAGAACTAAGCCTATGGTAAGCAAGTAGAGTGTGTAGATCTGAAAATTTCTGCCTACGGTAATTATTCCCAAGCGACAGTACAAAGGTAGTTTGGCAGTCCATACATCTGTCATTGCAACCTTAGACCGAGGGACTATCCTTATTTGATTGACCAATTTGTAGTCCATGGTGGTAGTGAGAATTGCCGCCACTACCATAAATAAAACAAATAGAACATAGAGGTATGTTATATTTTCCGTGTATATATTCAATTTATGTAGTCCATAGGTCCCCAAACCAGTAAGTAGCAATGCACAACTAAAAATATAAGTATTATCCAAGGCGGGGAATATTTTTTTTACTCTACTTAGTACCCGTGTGAGCAACACAGTGATATTTAGATTAAAAAAAACAAGAGCAGAAAAAGATAGCAATAAAAAGAGTGAAAACAGCAGAGCAACATGCCAATGATCACTAAG
>DNNJ01000094.1:3622-4136 GCA_003487955.1 Clostridiales bacterium
GCAACATGCCAATGATCACTAAGAGCTATTACGTACGTCCCCAGTAGCGGGGTTAGTATCACTAATGTAACCACGGCATAAAATAAAGTCATGTTAACTAGTGTATGTTTGCGGCTCAGGGGCAACTGAAAAAATTTGTTTATTAAGCCATTGGTTGCATTGAAGGCAATAAAATTGATAACCATACTCAGCCCCAGAAACAGAGGCATAAATAATCGCAGATATAACTGTGCAAAGGAAAAAAAGAAGCGATCTAACTCGGGGGGAATATAGGTGCCGTGGAAGTTCACCCATACATTGCTATAAATAAAGTAAAAGTAAGCAAGACATACAACGAAAAATAAGGAAATAACAGGGGGATAAGATAGCATCAAGTAATGACTGTGATTAATTATGGCTTGTTTTTTTAACCTGAATATACTTGTCCTAGCCATGCTTAATCCTCTTTTCAGTAGCTTGATAGATTATTGACATAAACCTTTGCTCTAAATCAATATCATTTTGGTCATACATA
>DNNJ01000094.1:4331-5006 GCA_003487955.1 Clostridiales bacterium
CGGTTTTTTCGTGCTCTTCGTGGAGAATGAGAATATTGTCACTTACTGCCTTGGCAAACTCAGCGTTGTGAGTGGAAACCAGTAAAGAGATTCCATTCTTTTTTAAGCCGAAAAAGCATTTCTTGAGCAAGTAGATCATCTCTATATCTAATCCATTGGTAGGCTCGTCCACAATTAATATTTCGGGATTATACAACAAACAGGTAATAATTTGAACCTTTTTCCGCATTCCATAAGAAAAGTGTTTGATTAGGCGTCCCCGGTGGTCTGAAAGCTGAAAATAAGACATCCAGTGCTCAAGTTTATCGGAACATTCCACCTCATAAATAGAGCAGATAAAGCTAAAGTATTCATCCAGAGTCAGGTAGTCCAATAACTGATTGTCATCGGGAACAAGGCCGAACTTCTTTTTAAAGGAAATACTGTTGATGTTAGGAGAAGCACCGTAAAGTGAAATGGTTCCCTCCGGTTTAAGTAGCCCGATAATGCATTTGATCAATGTGGTTTTTCCGCTTCCGTTGGCACCCAACAGTCCTGTGCACATACCGGGCGCAACAGTAAAAGAAATGTCCTCCAGTACAGTGGGGCCGCCGTAAGAAAAACTAACGTTACATACATCCAGGCTCATACATACTCTCCCTTCCAAAAAAACCAAGTGCCCTTTTTTTGGATTTA
>DNNJ01000094.1:5213-9899 GCA_003487955.1 Clostridiales bacterium
GCCCTTTTTTTGGATTTAAAACACTATATCAGTCTTTTTGCTAAATGGTTGTAACGGGAGCAGAATCCGGATAAACGGGATTCCCACCAGGCGGCATAAAGTACTCTCCACCAGGCGGCATTAACCGTATCCAATATGTGGTTCGTACCATTCATATTCACTCCCTTTGGGCACTTGGCTGAATGGCATAACTAAACTTTTACTTGAAAACTAACCCACCTTTCCGGTCGATACTCAGTTATAGCTGAAGCGTGTCAAGCCAGAACTGTCACTATAGTTTGAAGGGGCCCAAGTCAACCTACTTGATTGTCAAGGGTCTATTAACTATTATATTCATAATTCTAACACAAGCAGAAATAATAACAAGCACGGGCGTCCGTATCCAGACGCAAAAGACGATGTTGGAAAATAATGCCAAAAGCACGGCTTTTCTGTCTATGACGTGTATGCGGTCGAGTTGCAGAAGCAACATATAAAAAAAATCTTTACATATGCACAGAATATCTTGTAGAACGCAGATAGAATTTGGTATAATCAGGATAATCTAGAGAAACGGGTGGCGAAGATGAAAGTAAGCTATAAAAAACTGTGGAAGCTCCTAATCGACAGGGATATGAAGAAGAAGGATTTGCAAAAGGCAGCAGGGCTAAGCTCTACCACCATTGCCAAGCTCTCCCATCATGAAAATGTCAGCATGGATGTTCTTATTAGAGTCTGTACCACTCTAGAGGTTGACTTCGGCGATATTATGGAGTTGGTCCCGGAACAGTAGTAGCTTGGAACCATTAAGGGGGCGGGGTTATGGAGATATTTGATAATGTAACGAGAGTGGTCAAAGATGATTTAGCGGCCACAATCGACAGGGGTTGCCGCGTGTCTATAGCTGCTGCCTGTTTTTCTATATATGCTTACCAGGTGCTAAAAGAACAGCTTGACGATATAGACGAGCTGCGTTTTATCTTTACATCGCCTGCTTTTGTTACTGAAAAAGCACCTAAAGAAAAACGTGAGTTTTATATTCCCCGCCTCAACCGCGAGCGGAGCCTGTACGGTACGGAATTTGAAATAAAGCTACGCAATGAACTGACGCAGAAGGCAATTGCCCGGGAATGCGCCGATTGGATTCGAAAAAAGGCTACTTTTAAATCCAATACTACTCAGGAAACCATGGGTGGCTTTCTAAATATAGAATCCGATAATCAACAGATTACATATTTGCCGCTGGCCGGTTTCACGACAGTGGATATCGGTTGTGAACGGGGCAATATGATTATCAGTTTGTAAATGATAGTAGTATTGATATTAATATGAATGAAAAATGGATTAGGCTTGAAAATAATGATTAGCAGATTATGGATATAACGCTAAGTTGAAATAATGATGAAAATATATATGATGTACATCAGTAATATTAGATGCAATAAGACTATTTAGAACGTAGATAGAGTGAAAGAAAAGGAGTTTGAATAATGAAAACCAAGGATATAGTAACAGAAAGATTAATACTTAAGAGTATGACTTTAGACGATTGTGATTTTGCGGCCAACTTATGGGGGGATCCTGAGACTGGCAAATACTTGAATAATCCACCATATAAAAATGGTGATGAACTTAGAGAAATAATCTTTGATATTGATGATTGGCAAGACGAATATCCATTTATAGCATATGATAAGGTGACAAATAAACCAATAGGAACTTGTTGTATAGGAACAGAGGGGCCAGAAGGAGAATGGGGGTTTGGATATGATGTTGTAAAAGATCTATGGGGGAATGGATATGCGACTGAAATGGCAAAAGCAATGATTAAATTTGCCTACTCACTGGGGGTGCGAGATTTTTATTGTACTGTTGCTACAGATAATATAGCATCTTGCCGTGTAATGGAAAAATGTGGACTTAAGCCAGATATAACTAGTAGTTTTAAAAATCATAATACTGGTGTTGAACATGAATCTACTATTTATAAAATGAAATTAAAGTAGATAATAGATTTAAAATCCAATTATTAGGTTGCCGCTTAGACGTTGGCAAAGATAAAACTCAGCGCCTTGAGTGCGGTTGTGTAACAAGTGTCGACATCGGTATGTACAATACTTGTCGGAATGGCTGCCGTTACTGCTATGCAAATTACAGCCAGAATACGGGTGCAGTGAATTTTGCGCAACCCAACCCGCAATCCCAGCTCATTTCGGGTGAGTTGGGAAGCGACGACAAAATCCACGACATTGCGGTTAAGTCTTGCAAAGACATGCAATTGAAATTTTGGCTAAAGACAATTAATCGTTATTGCTAAAGATCCACTGGGGACTGTCCCCAGTGGATCATTTTATTGATGACGACATCGGTAAGGGAAACCAAGCGATAACCTAAATCGTAAAAGCGCTGCAAATCGGCGCGAAAATTTTCCGGTGTGCGGACCCATATTGCTTCGGGCTCACGAATATTGTGATACATCCAAATAGAGATTTCCCCCAGTTCATTAGGCTGGTAGAGGGTAAAGTCAAAATCCGGCTCAGGTTCCAGCTCTGGCTTTTCCCCGGGATTTTCTTCTTCCGGGGGTGGATCCTGGAGGGGGAGGGTTCCCTGGCTGATTGGTGGTGCAGGCTGCAAGCAGAGCGATAATAAGTAAAAAAAATAAGCTTTTTTGTTTCATAAAATGTCCTCTCCTTCGCCTGTATAATACTGCAAGCCAAGCAAGGAAACAGTTGGCCGCCCGCCGCCAGTTGCTGGGAAAATACAGCACTTATTCCTTCGTTTGGCCATAATACAGTTGCAACACCTTACACTCAGAGGGATATATGCAAAAAAGAGGAAACACTTTACCCTTGTCGAAGATTTAAAAGTACCATTTAAAAAGATAACGGATTAGAGACTGAATTAATATGTTACAATCTGTGGTACAACGGCTGCGTATGGTAAATATAGACATGAAACAGATAGCTTGAACCATTTAGGGGGCGGGGTTATGGAGATATTTGATAATGTATCGCGATTGCTCAAAGATGATTTAGCGGCCACAATCGACAGGGGTTGCCGCGTGTCTATAGCTGCTGCATGTTTTTCAATATATGCTTACCAGGTGCTAAAAGTGCAGCTTGACGATATTGACGAGCTGCATTTTATTTTTACATCGCCAGCTTTTGTTGCTGAAAAAGCTCCTAAGGAAAAACGTGAGTTTTATATTCCCCGCCTCAATCGCGAGCGGAGCCTGTACGGAACGGAGTTTGAAATAAAGCTGCGCAATGAACTAACGCAGAAGGCAATCGCCCGGGAATGCGCCGATTGGATTCGAAAAAAGGCTACTTTTAGATCCAATACTACTCAGGAAAATATGGGTGGCTTTTTAAATATAGAATCCGATAATCAACAGACTACAACATATTTACCGCTGGCCGGTTTCACCACAGTGGATATAGGCTGTGAACGGGGCAATAACAGTTATAACATGGTGAACAAATTCTCGGCGCCTTATAGCCAGGAGTACGTAAGGCTGTTTGAAAATATCTGGAACGACAAGACAAAGCTGCAGGACGTGACTGATGAGGTAATAGACAGCATTACAGCTGCTTATAATGAGAACTCCGCGGAGTTTCTTTATTTCGTAGCTCTCTATAACATATTTAACGAGTTCCTGGAAGACATCTCCGAGGATGTGCTCCCCAATGAAGCCACAGGGTTCAAAGAGAGTAGGATTTGGCATCTACTATATGATTTTCAAAAGGACGCAGCGCTGGCCATTATCAATAAGCTGGAAAAGTACAACGGCTGCATCTTGGCTGACAGTGTGGGGCTAGGCAAGACCTTTACCGCTCTTTCGGTTATTAAGTACTACGAGAACAGAAATAAATCAGTGCTTGTGCTTTGCCCTAAAAAGCTGGCAGATAACTGGAACACATACAAGGACAACTATGTAAATAACCCCATTGCCGCCGATCGGCTTGGTTACGATGTCCTCTTTCATACAGATTTGTCCAGGAGTCATGGATATTCTAACGGGCTGGACTTAGGTCGTCTAAATTGGGGTAACTATGACCTTGTCGTAATTGATGAATCCCACAATTTTCGCAATGGCGGTGAAGTATACGGGGATGATGCCCGGGAAAATCGTTATCTCAGGCTGCTGAACAAGGTGATCCGCTCAGGTGTAAAAACCAAGGTGCTGATGTTGTCGGCAACGCCGGTAAATAACCGCTTTACAGACTTACGCAATCAGCTAGCCCTTGCCTATGAAGGGGATACAAGTATTATCAATGAAAAGCTGAATACAAGGAAGTCTATTGATGAAATCTTCCGTGATGCGCAAAGGGCGTTTAATACTTGGAGTGAATTCGAGCCGGAAAGAAGAAAGACAGCGACATTACTAAAAATGTTGACTTTTGACTTCTTTGAAGTCCTGGACAGTGTGACCATCGCCCGTTCCCGCAGGCATATCGAAAAGTACTATAATATGGATGAAATAGGCCAATTTCCCGAAAGGCTAAAACCCTTATCCCTACGGCCAAACCTAACCGACCTGAGTAATGCCATCAATTACAATGAGATATATGACGAGATTATGAAGTTGAACCTTGCCATTTACATTCCAACGAATTTTGTATTTGAGAGCCGGCGGGAAAAATACGTCGATCCCGATGTCAATATCAACCGTGCCGGGCGTGAGATGGGCATACGCCGCTTGATGAG
>DNNJ01000022.1 GCA_003487955.1 Clostridiales bacterium
GTTTGTTAATTTTATATTTGAAAGAAAGAAAACACAGCATGATTATGAGTCTTGTATTCATTTTAATTTTTGCAGTAATATTTTTGCTGTATAGAATTCCTGTAGAAATTGTCCTGTATCCCGCTATAATATGTTTAGTTATATGGATAATATACACTAATATAAATTTTTACAAGTATTGTAAAGGCCATGAACGAAGGGTTAAGCTTTCTAACCATATAGAAATTACATTGGAAAACCTTCCTGAAGCGGGCTCTTTGTTAGAAGAAGATTATCAAAATTTATTGAAAGTACTTATGGTATATAATAATGCTCAAGTTTCTGAAAAAAATCAGAAATATAGTGATATGAAGGAATATATAACATTATGGACACATCAAATGAAAACTCCGATTACAGCTCTTGATTTGCTTATAAATGAAATTGATAATGCTGATAGATATAAAATGAAAGAACAACTATTTGAAATGGAAAGATATTTAGATACTACCTTGCAATTCATGAGACTTGATACAATGAATTCAGATTTACTTTTAAAGGAATATTCGTTGATGGATATTGTGAAACAAGGGATTAAGTATTATTCCAAAATTTTTATCAGTAAGGGAATTACGCTTAAGTTAGATGAGTTTGATACAAAAATTGTTACTGATGAGAAATGGCTTTTGTTTGTAATAAAGCAAATCCTTTCTAATTCCTTAAAATATACTGATGAGGGGAGTATTTCCATTTATGTTATTCCTGATAAGACTTTAATTATCGAAGATACCGGAATTGGAATTTCAGAAGAAGATACTCCGCGAATTTTCGAAAGAGGCTTCACGGGATATACCGGACGTATGGACAAGAAGGCTACAGGAATTGGTCTTTACCTTTCAAAGCAAATTTTAGATAAACTGAATCATAGTATTAAAATTAATTCCAAATCGGGATTTGGGACAAGAGTTTCTATAAATCTTAGCAACCTTACAGAAATGTAAGGTTTATTGTTGTTTTGTAAGGAAAGGTTATGGCATAGTTTTTCTTTATTAACTAAAATGAATAATAGAAAGAAATAGGAGGAAATATGATGCCATTATTAACAGTAAACAATCTAAAGAAAGTTTATACCACCAGATTTGGAGGCAATAAAGTAACAGCATTAAAAAATATAAACTTTTCAGTAGAAAAAGGAGAATATGTTGCCATTATGGGCGAATCCGGTTCAGGGAAAACTACTCTATTAAATATTTTAGCTTCTATGGACAGACCTACATCCGGTGAGGTAATTCTAAATGGAAGTAATACGGTGAATATTGATGAAAATGAGCTTGCAAAATTTAGGAGAGAGCATTTAGGATTTGTATTTCAAGATTTCAATTTGTTAGATACATTTTCAATAGAGGATAACATATATCTCCCTCTTGTCCTGGCAGGTGAAGGATACAAGAAAATGAATGACAAAATAAAGCCGATTGCTGAAAAATTGGGTATTTCAAACATATTAAAAAAATATCCATACGAAGTTTCAGGAGGCGAGAAACAAAGAACTGCCATTGCACGAGCTGTTATAACAAAACCAGATATTTTGTTGGCGGATGAACCAACAGGAGCATTAGATTCTAAATCTACAGGAGACCTGCTAAATACACTATCTGACATACACGAGGATGGTCAGACGATACTTATGGTAACTCACAGTGTACGTGCTGCAAGTCATGCAGGCAGGGTATTGTTTATTAAGGATGGAGAAATATACCACCAAATCTACAGGGGCAACATGACTAATGATGAAATGTATTTGAGGATTACTAATACACTGACTGTTTTACTGTCCGGCGGTGATTTACATGAATAGTTCAATGTATCTAAAATTAGCATTTACCAATATTAAGAAAAATAAAAATACATTTTTCCCATTCGGACTGTCTTGCGGTACAATGATAGCAATGTTTTACATGTTATTGTCAATTAGCAATCAGGCAGCAGAATCAACATTTTATGGCGGAAGAACCATGAGCTCAATATTGAATTTAGGTATTTGGGTATGTGGAATTTTTTCAGCCATAGTAATATTTTATACAAACGGATTTTTATTGAAGAGAAGAAATAAGGAACTTGGTTTATACAGTGTATTGGGGATGGAAAAAAGGCATATCGGGAAAATATTGATTTGGGAAATAATATTAACAGGTTTAATAAGTTTGTTCAGTGGGTTACTCGGTGGGCTGCTATTTTCAAAGATGATGTTTTTGGTTCTGTTAAATCTGATGAATTTTGGTACATCATTTGAATTTGGAATCTCAATTAATGCAGTGTTATTAACATTATTAATATTTTCTGCAATTTTTTTATTAATTATTTTATTCAACAACTTATATCTAAGAAGATTAAAACCTATAGAATTATTGCAAGGAAGCAATGTAGGGGATAGGGAGCCAAAGGCAAAGTGGATATCTGCCATATTAGGTGCATTATGCTTGTCAATAGGATATTATATTGCTGTTACAACAGAGAACCCTATTCAAGCTATATCTAAATTCTTTGTGGCAGTACTATTTGTAATTACAGGAACTTATTTGCTTTTCATAAGTGGAAGCATTGTATTATTGAAGGGCTTAAAAAAGAATAAAAAATATTATTATCATAAAACACATTTTATTACTGTTTCAGGCATGATGTATCGTATGAAGCAAAATGCAGTGGGACTGGCTAATATATGTATATTGAGTACAGCTGTCATGGTTGTATTATCTTCTACTGTATCTCTTTATGTTGGAATAGATGATGTGTTGTGTACAATATTCCCAAGTGATGTTGCAATTAATTATGTTTATGAGCCGGAGGAAGATGAAAAGAATAATTTGAATTTTAATTATGATACGAATTTAATAGCAGATACTGTCCAAAATCATGCTCTTAAATATAATGTTGAGGTAAAGGACATTCAAGCTTACTATTCATTTAATACAGACGGTATTATAAATGAAGATAACTTAATTCCCGGTTATTACGGATTATTCGACACAGTTTATTTGTATGCCCTTACATTAGACGATTATAGGTCTATTGGAATCAATGGTGAAAGTGTTGCGAAATTATACAATAATGAGGTTCATATTTTATCCAATAATTCGGCATATAGTTCAATGGAAAGTATTGCTATCGGGAAGCAGAAATTTAAAATTTCTTCGTTTTCAGAATCCATGAAACTTTATGATAAATTAGTAAATATAATGGGTGAAGATACTAACACTATTTTAATGGTTGTGAGTGATTTCGATAATTTACTGGCTCTTCAGGAAACAGTTAACAGTTTGAGAAATGAAGAATATGGAAGGTCCTCCATTGTTTATAATTATGAGTTTAATCTTACCGGCAAGCTGTCAGATAAAGAAGAGTTTAATATTACTTTAAGAGATGCTTTAAATGAAGCCGATATACCGCATGTAGCTTCGGTGGACAGTATTTTTACATCGCGGCAAGATACTTTGAGTATCTTTGGGAGTTTGTTTTTTATAGGAATTTTTATAGGAACACTTTTCCTAATTGCTACAGTCCTTATAATTTATTATAAGCAAATATCGGAAGGCTTTGAAGACAGAGACAGATTCATTATAATGCAGAATGTTGGTATGGGTAAGAAAGAAGTGAAGGTTGTTATAAAAAACCAAATAATGACAATATTTTATTTGCCGATATTGTTAGCAGTTGTTCATATTATTTTCGCCTTTGACATTATAAGAAAAATGCTCGCAGTATTAAATCTTACAAATGTGAAGTTATTTGCAGGTTGTACTTTTGGAACAATACTGATTTTCGTAATTATTTATGGTGTTGTATATAAGCTTACCGCTAAGACTTATTATAAAATTGTAAACTAAATGCTTGGTGGAACTGCAGCTTATTATGATATTTTAGTAGATAAGGCTTGACAAACCCATTCTACAATTGTAGAATGGGTTTAGTAATACTATCTTGAATTTATTTTTGAAGGAGGGTGAAATGGACACTATTAAAAGAATTCCTGACAGTGAATTAGAAATAATGATGATAATTTGGGAAGCTGATAAACCGGTATCATCAACTTATATAATTGAAAAGTTAAAAGGAGAGAAGGATTGGGCACATACTACAGTTTTAAACTTTTTAGCCCGATTGGTGGACAGAGGGTTTTTAGAAACCAAGAAGAAAGGAAGGTTTAACTATTACAATTCCCTAATAAGTGAGAAAGACTACTTACAGAAGGAAAGCAAGACGTTTTTAGAAAAAATGCACAGGAATTCGTTAAAGAGTCTTGTAGCATCCTTATATGACGGAGATGCAATAAGTAAGGAAGATTTGGAAGAGTTAAGTAACTTTGTGGATGAGGTTTCAAAATCATGAGATGGTTTTATGAATTATTATCATTAAGTTTAAGCGTAACCCCAATAATTATATTATTGTTATGCCTTAACCCCATACTTAAGAAAAGATATTATGCCAAGTGGAGATACATTTTATGGATAGCTGTATCTATATGTTTGCTATTGCCTATTTCCTATGCAAAGAATTTTCTCTTATCCTTGAAGATTACTGAGACCGTGCAAAGTGAACTGTTGTCCTCAACTTCTGTTGCTGTTAGTCAACTCCCAAAAATAAACCCAATTAATTTACATAACGCAAACGATAGCTTCGGAGAAGTTTTGATCGTTATATATTTTATCGGAGTAATAATATATTTGGCTTATGTAATATTTTCTTACATTGGATTTCGCCGTGACATATCAAGATGGAGTAAAAAAACAATAAATTATGAAACTCAAACAATACTAAAAGATGAGCAAAACAAACTTAATATAAAACGAAATTTACCTTTACTCATATGCAAGAAGGTATCAAGCCCCATGTTAGTAGGACTTATGAGACCAATATTAGTGTTACCTTCAGAAGCATATACACCTGAAGAATTAAGAATGGTACTGACACATGAATTGATTCATCTTAAAAGAAATGATATTTTAATAAAGACCATATTAACAGCCGCTTCTGTTGTTCATTGGTTTAATCCTGCAGTGAATTTGATGGTAAAACAAGCAAACAAAGATATGGAACAGTCTTGTGATGATTATGTATTGAACGGTTGTGATGTTGAGGAGAAAAAATTTTATTGTAACATTATCTTAAAAATGGCTGTACTTAATAACAAAGTAGCAGGACCTGTTTTTTCTACCAATATTGTTAGCAGCAGGAAGAATCTTGAGTGCAGAATTAAAAGTATTTTTGACAGTTCAAAGAAAAGGAGAGGCATTATAACACTTATTGCAGTAATATTATTTGTTATTATAACCGGCACAATATTCAATGTCAATGGTTCAGAAGAGCCAGAAAAAATATCTCCTGTAAATGGACTTTTAGATGAACAAATTAATGTTATAAATGAAAAAGATGTTGGAAATGAAAAAGAAGTAAAAACTGAAATTGAAAATAATGAACTTGAAATAAACAATGAGTTTGAAAACTCAGAACCTAAGAATGAAAATAGTAATCCGGAAATTATTGAAAATACAGATTCAGAAAACTTGCCGGTAACAGATAATATACAACAAGATAATACACAGCAAATAGTAGGTAGCATAGGGAATTCTATAGAAATACAAGAAGAAGCTATTGTTGAAAATAATATGTCGGAAATTGTGATTGTTGATTTAAATCAGTTGGAAAATCAGCTTAAGGAAAGCGAAACTGTTGAATAATAATTTGAGTAACTAAAGGAGGTAGCAATGGGAAGAAAAGTATGTTTGTTTTTATTTATATTAATAATGACTGCAGCAATGATGATGCCTGCAACTAAGGCAGAGGCAGCAAGCAGTGTAAGGGTTTCGCTGCCGGCATTTAAAGTAAGCTTAAATGGAGTAAACATAGAAAACAATTTTAATCAGTATCCGTTAATTGTTTATAATGACATTACATATTTTCCTATGACTTATTATGACAGCAGATTTATGGGACTTGAAACTGCATGGGACAGCAGTACAGGACTAAAAATAATTAAAACCGGAGCTAATTGGAGTTACCAAAAGCAAGAATCATCAATAAAAAATAGTATCATTTACAACGCTCGAATAGCTCCATTCAAAATTACGGTTAATGGAAAAACAATTGACAACAGCAAAGAACAGTATCCTTTGCTTCTATTCAGAAATATAACATATTTTCCGTTGACATGGAGATTTGCCGTAGAAGAATTTGATTGGAAGTATATTTTTGATCAAAATAACGGTTTAACAGTAAATTCAACAGATAGCACTCCGTCAGCAGTTCAAGTGACATTGCCTATTGTAACTCTTAAAACCGGCGAAAAAGGAGCTTTTACCATGGCTGGCGATTATTTTTATTATGAAGGAGCTAATGGAATCATTTATCAAGCTCCTATAAATGACCCTGCCAATGCGAAAAATGTATACAAACTCCCTGATTCAGAACATGGCTTTGCATATGATTTTACATCTCTTAAAACTGAAAATGGTAAAGCGCTTTTAAGTTACCACACAGGCGGAGCAACCATGGGGTCAGATCATCTTATATGGCTTAAAGATGATGGTACCTCTGAAGTTCTTGACAGCGGATATTCCCTTATTAAAACATACGAAAATTATACTGTTCGTGTTGAGCAGAGGGGACCCTTTTTTGTAGATAACTTGCAGATTAGAAAGAATGGTGAAAAAGATTATATAAATATAGGCAACCCGGATTATTCTTACGGTATGTATATTCATAAATATGGGGAAAATAAGTCTCGGAGAGCAACTTCAAGCAAAGATTTGTATTTAATTGATGATGAAATATATGTTTTAGGGTATTACGGTTATTTTTTAGAAAACACTAATGATGAAACAACAGGTATTTACCGAGTTAATATAAACACCAATGCACAAGTTAGATTGTGCGATAATGAAGTGGCAAGTTTTAAAATAGTAAATGATATAATATATTTTGCAGACCAAAATCAGCATTTATATAAACTTCCCCTAACAGGAGGTACAGCTGAACTATTGGTAGATAAAGCAGTGGATTCATATGAAGTATTGGAAGGAAAACTATATTATTCATTGAAGGATAACAATCAGCTTTATGTCTATGGTAATGAAGAATCAGTAAACCCCGGTGGTATTCTAAAAAGCTTAGAAGTTCAAAATGGTTACATGATTGCCATATTTGATAAGCTTAGTGAATCTCAATATAAATTGATGATTTTTAATGAAGACGGCAAGGTATTATATAAATCCATTGAAAATGTATTATTAGTTCGAATAGATAATGGTAAGGTTGTTTTCGTAAAGGACAACTGACGGAATTAATAAGGATATTAAAGGGGACGTGGGTAGCCAAGAGCCGATTTAACACTACCCCCGTCCCCTTGTCATTTAAAGCGGGTTTATGACTTGAGTAACTGTTCCGAAATTGTATCCTTGTTGTCTTAATTGCGTTATCATTTCCTGCAGTCCTTGAAGCGTATCGGGAGCTGACTGATGCAGCAGGATAATTGCACCGGGTTCAGCATTATTAACAACTCTTGAGACTACTGCATCAGACCCGGGATTTTGCCAATCCAAGGAGTCTACGGTCCACAATATGGTTAC
Source organism: Clostridiales bacterium (assembly GCA_003487955.1). Taxonomy (GTDB): domain Bacteria; phylum Bacillota; class Clostridia; order Tissierellales; family Sedimentibacteraceae; genus Sedimentibacter. Next base: position 7,602 of record DNNJ01000022.1, read on the forward strand.
ATAGCCAAGCGAAGCCAGTTGGTTCAGAATTGCTTGTGTATATTCGCCGTATGGAGGTCTGAATAAATATGGGTCTTGACCTGTGATATTCCTGATAAGAGCTTCTGTTCGAACTATTTGGTTTGTAACTTCCTGCATTGTTATCAGCGGCATATGTGGATGGGTAAGGCTGTGATTTCCTATTTCATGACCTTCAGCTGCTATAGCTCTTGCCAATTGGGGATAATTTATTAACCATATCCCTGACAGGAAAAATGTTGCCTTAATATTATTGTTTCTTAATATCTCCAGCAATTCATAGGTTTGATTATCACCGTAAGTTGCATCAAATGTTAAAGAAACCATTCTCCTATTTGGATTTCCTCTGTATATGGCAACAGCATTTTCCGGTATTGTAATTGTTATTACCATTCCGGGAATCAGCCTGCGAGCGTCCAACCCCGGATTAGCATTTAAAATGGATTGAGCTGTTGTTCCAAATCTTGCAGCAATTCGATATATGGTATCCCCGGGCAGCACGGTATACCTGATTATGCCGGGTACGACAGGCTGAAATGGATTAACGGCTTCTAAAGGCAAAATAATTTTCATTCCCGGATAAATTAATGAAGGGTCAGAAATGTCGTTTAGCTCTAAAATTCTTTGAATGCTTACCTTGAACAAAAGAGAAATAATATATAAAGTATCACCGGGCTGCACAGTATAGATAAGGCTTCCGGGTGGTGTTTCCTGGTATTCCTCTTCAACAGGTATTAATATAACAGAGCCGGGATAAATCAAGTTGGGATTTGTAATGTTGTTTGTGTCTATAATTCCTTGTATTGTACTGCCATACATACGAGCTATACTATAGAGTGTATCTCCGGGTTGTACTGTATATATTATTTGAGTCATAATAATCCTCCTTTTTTTATTATAGTATTCAGCTATTGCAGCAAAGTGACTTGAAACTTCTATTCTATTTTTGTGGAACAAATTGGGTAACGAAATCGTCTATTAATAATAATGAATATTGCATGGAGGCAAGTATGAAAAGCAAAGTTTTTCTATTAATATTTTTAGTTGTTATATTAAGCTCTTGTTCATTTCAAACTGATAAATCAAGTGATAAAAATGATTTAGAAAATATTGAAGGGCTAAATGATGAAGATACAGTTGAAGAGCTGAATAATGGAATTACAGAGGAAGAACTTATTAGTAAAGAAAATCATGCAGATATTTTGGAACGAATAATTAATGATATAAAAAATGAATCAGAAGTATATAAAGATATTACATTAAAAGACATTAAAAAAATACAAGGCACTTATTATGTGGTTGTAAAAGTAAATGAAGCCGAAATGACAGACCATGATTTTATGTTGTGGAAATATGACATGTCACCGGAGCTTTTGCTTACAGGCAATTCAATTAATATATTAACCAAGGACAATTATTATTTTGTAAGTTATCGTGAAAGTTTAAAATACGGCACTAAACACACTATTACCAAGTATGACAACAATGATAAAAATTATGATAAAGTCATTTATGAAGGAGATTTTTCAAAATTCAGTTTCAGCCCAAACAAGGACTATATGTATATTCAAAATGATAATGAAGTAATAATATTAGGTAAAGATTATGAAATTTTATTTAAAAATAAGTTGTATAACAATGCTGAAAATATAGAAGATGGTCACTATGTAGATATGCAATTTATCAGCTGGACAAAAGATAATAAAAAACTATGGGTTGCAACGGGTTATCATGCTTATGTAATGACATTCCATCTCATAGATATCGAAAATTCAACTCAAGATACATTTTTTACCGGTGAAAGCTACGGAGTATCAGAAATTGCTTTAGATCCTGATAACAGCTGCATTGTTTACAGTACAAAACCGGAATTTTATGAAAGCAGCGCATATGAAGAATTTAACAATAATCAAACAATAGTTTATCTGTATTTTCTTAATTTAGTGACCAATGAGAAAATTGAAATTTCCAAATCGGTAACAAGGGGATTCAGACCTAAATGGTTAAGAAATAAAATATTTGAATATAATCCTCCTGACGGATTTATGAGATTAACCTTTAATATTGATGACTATCATTTAAATTCGGGTAAGGAGAACCCTGAAAATGAGGACAATTTATGGCAGGATGTAGAAGGCATAACACCTTTTGTAAATAATAAAGATGGCAATTGGTATTATAATGAAACTACATACAAAATTAATCTTAAAATACCATCCATATATCATTTAGACTCTCCCGGGGTTTATTTTTACTGGAGGGAAGATGGTAAGAGCTGTTATATATCATTGACAAATTATATATATGAATTAGATAAAAATACATCTTTTATTGAAAATGTAAAAAATATTCACCTTCTTAATAATGATTACGCAAATGAAAATATATTTGATAATGTAATAATTGAAGAAGGAACTACAGATAATGGATATAAATATGCCTATTTTGCAGATGATATTTCTAACTATTCCAATGAAAGGGTGCTATCCTATATATTTGTTCAGTTAGATGATTATGCAATATGCAGATTAGATTATCCTTTATTTTCTAAGGATTTTGGAAAATTTGATGCTGATGTAATAATTAATTCGATTACCCATACATTAACAAAGGGACGTTTCAGGGATGAATTTTTCACTGTCTATAATGATGACGCAGTCAATTTAGTTAATTTTAAAGTTCCCTACTTTTATATCCAAATTTATCGCGGTGAATATTATTACGAAACTTCTGAAAAGAAAGACATCTTTTATCCTTTGGATTATTTCATAGATGATAAGGAAGAAATTACACTTTACATTCAAGATACCGATACTGAAATTGAATATATGGGAGAAATTACGGAAGGCTATACAAAAAATGGATATAAATATTCATACTATGTAGAAAAAGAAACAGAATCTTATCAGCCTTATGGAACAGAAAAATGGGAGGAAGTTACGCGATTTATAACAAATATATCCGTCAGATTAGATAAATATTCAGTACTAAAAATGAAATATGAACTATCAGAAGAAGATTTCAGTTTATTTGATGTAAATGATATTTTAGATTCTGTACAACTCAAATAATGCTTATATAAATAACAAAAGGCTTACCGCCATTACAGCCATGCCAGCTATAAGTCCTGCTATTGAAAGGTGATGCTCTCCATATTTCTGTGCCGAAGGAAGGAGTTCGTCCAATGATATATATACCATTATTCCTGCAACCACACCAAAGACCACGCCAAACACCACATCGTTTAAAAAAGGCATTAATACTAAATAACCTATAAGTGCACCGATAGGCTCAGCAAGCCCTGACAAAAAAGAATATTTAAAAGCCTTTTTCCTGTCTCCCGTAGCATAATAAATAGGAGCAGATATGGATATTCCTTCAGGGATATTATGTATAGCTATTGCCACTGTTATCGGTATAGCTATTGAAGGCTCCTGAAGCGCAGAAATAAATGTTGCAAGACCTTCAGGAAAATTGTGTATTCCAACTGCTAATGCTGTGATTATTCCGGTTCTCATAAGATTATCTTCAACCTGGATTTTTGATTCATTTAATTCTTCAACACCGTGCAGATGGTGTGGATTTTCTTCACTTGGTATAATTTTATCAATAATTGCTATAAGAAGCATACCGCCGAAAAACGATGCAACAGCTGCCCATGAACCTGCCTTTAAGCCAAGTTCTGCAGTTAAACTATCCTGCGCTTTGACAAATATTTCAATCATTGAAACATAAATCATTACACCTGCTGAAAACCCAAGGCTTATTGCTAAAAATTTTGTATTGGTTCTCTTAGCAAAAAATGCAATAGCACTTCCAATTCCCGTACTTAATCCTGCTATCAGTGTTAATCCAAATGCAAATAAAATATTTTTGTCCATTTCCGCCTCCTTGAATTATAATATACCCACTTAAAATCATATGCAAACTAATTAAAACTATATCTTAGATAATTTCTTACAATTTCTTTAAGTGATTAATATTGTTTGCTTGATAAGAAATAAATTGTTATAATGAGTATTAGGGTAATTAAATTTTCGGTATAAATAAGATAGAGGACGTGAAAATGAAGACATTTATAAATGAATGGGTTGTTCCTTCAATTATTGCTGTTGTAATTGTACTTTT
>DNNJ01000206.1 GCA_003487955.1 Clostridiales bacterium
CTTAATCCGTACGCCATCGTGCAGCCTCCGGTAGCACATGCAGCAATCACAATTGGGGTTGCAGCTCCTGCGGTCGCTATTATTGCAACAGCTCCGGTCACCATTATTCAGGGACGATTGCAACATCTGCCCCTGGGCCTCTTTCATCCTTAGCTCGGCCAGCTCTTTTTTGATGGCATCCTGAACCATCTTTTCCTGGGCAATTGCCGCATCTAATGCACCGGCATACTGGTTTCTGTAGCCAATACTTTTTTGTCTCTCTTCGTATAGACTGATAAAGTTGTCGCTGCTGGCAATATCTCCTGCTGTATATGTAGTGAGGCCCTGGGCAGATTTAGCCCGGTATTCGCTAATAGCTGCTTTTAAAGCTCTTATCAGATCCTCGAGGCCGATTAGATCTCTGTTCAATATTCCCTGCTCGTATTCCTTTACATCTACTATTAACCGATTAATCCTGGTCTCCATATTCTTATGATTATCCAGGATTGAGTAGGTCCTTGGCGAAGGCACGCCTAATATATCGGAGATTCTCCGCAACTCGGATTTTAAGCTGTCGGTCTCATATTCAAAGAGCTTCCTTATCCCTGAATACATGGTTTGCGCATCATTCAGCGCCTCTTCTGACAGAATTGTGTCCTTGTTTGCATCTATTTGGTTGTAATATCCATTGCTGTACAAAAGGGTCTTTGCTTGAAAGTCTTGGGTTGCTTCAATTATAGCAGATATTAGAAAGTAGTGAATATCTTATATGTATGCTTTTATTGATTCAGCGGCTTTCCCCTTAAAGGATGTTAAATTGACAATGCCTTCCAGGGCGGTAAATACTTCACCTAATTGGTCTTGCCACTTGGAGAATTCTTCCCGACTTGAGTACATCAGCAACCTTATGTCATCGTACTTTATGTAGAAGCCCAAGCCTGATACCCCCCTCCGCTAGGATATAGATCACCACTTTTGGGTAAAAATTTTGTCCGTATTGACTAGGGATTTGCCCATGGCGGCTATCTTGCTGGCATCCCGCTCCAATAGCTTTTATAGTGGCTATTATCAGACTAGCTGGTAAACAATTTCGGGCATGAAAAAAGCTCACCCGTGAAGGTTCGCTATAATTCAAATTGATTCGCCTGCTAGACGGAATTAGCTATCACAACGAAGTTTAATAGTATTTGTGTTTAACACCATACGACTTGATAAACTAATGTGAACGAATAGCCGTTAACACATTTTGAATAAGGAAATTTAAAAACCTATCTTCTTTTAATTTGCTCAAAACATCTATCTTTTTTGTTTTTATACCATCACGATAGAACGCAAAAACTTGCATCACATTTTTATCGATTATATGGTTTTTGAACGAATTCATATAAGGCAAGCATTGTCCAGAACTAATCAGAAGGGAGATTGCCGCCTTGCGAATTGTATCGTTCTCTCCTAATCCAATTTCAAATTTTCCGTTTGAATAATACATACTCACTGTCCCATCAATTGAACAAAATAAAGTTGCTACGTTCTCCTTAACGGGAATATCTGCGACCAAAGCAAAGACTTGCTTGTCATTTTCTGAAAATACATTCATATCCTCAGCCGTTACTGAAAATGCTTGGTTTCGAAAATACGTATATATGCTGTCCATAATTCACCTCAATTTGTATAAATTTTTTACTCTTTTGTACTCACCTTGAAACTTCCTGTATAGTTTTTCATTTTGTTGGATATAAAAACACATATTGCCTTCCTCTAATACTTTCTTTAATTTTACTATGGATTCATAAATGTTTTCGACCGCCAATTCGTTATTAAACTTAGTTATTCTAAACAGTGAATTTCTTGCGCCTTCTTCGTCAAATATATCGATTACAAACCTATCCCGTTCATTTTCAAACACAATATCATATTGCAAGGGTAAATACTTGTACTGGATCTTGAAATACCCCATATGCTCGATAGAAATTTGTTTTAGAATTAGAACTATTTCACCGCCAAAGGTCTCCTTAAATGCAGATAATACATAACTTATTAGGTACTTATAGCGTTTTTTACCTGGTTGCACGCCAAACATCTCCTTCTTTAATAAATGTATATCCGCTATCTAGTAGATATTGCAATTCCTTTGAGAAAAAGGAACCGTCTCCAATATAATCTGCGGGATTATGCGATAAATATATATCCCTTCCCGAGCTAGTTTGAATATCTAAAAATTTTTCATTAACCTTCCAGATTTCGTCGGCTGAGTATTGCGAAGCTAGCTCATCCCAATTGTCTAAATCAAAATATTGGGCATCCATGCTTTCAGCAACTTTTGTATAAGAATTCGGCCCGCCGTCAGCATATTTCCCAAGGGCCACTGAATCTGCTTTTGCCTTTCCTTTAGTAGATTTGAAAGCAAATTCTTCAGCTTCTTCTGATGTAAATTTATTAGTCTTACTCCGACCCTCATCAGAAATTTTCACTCCCGAACGAGGTGGCCTTACAGACGAATAATATCCGCTCAGGTTATAGTGCTTATCTACTGTTTGAGTAGCAATGCCCGTGACAACACCTGCGCCTACTCCTGCCCAGAATCTTTCACTCTCAGACCATCCATAATGCTCCCCAACCTTGTTTACCCCGTAGGTAACCCCAGTGGAGAGGGCGGTTTTACCGAAATGAACGGCTAGCGCTCTTGTTATCGAGGTCCCAGCTTTAAGTGCTCCCCCAACAGGTACAACCAATGTAGAAGTTGTGGTAAGTATACTGCCGGTTATGTCATACACCATTTGGTTGCCGCAGAATAGCGTATCTCTTATAGGGTTAAATGCAGATGTTTCAATATTACCGTCTAAGCCTAAGAAAATACTTCCTGCCGCTTCTATGTAGTTACTTAATCCGTACGCCATCGTGCA
>DNNJ01000374.1 GCA_003487955.1 Clostridiales bacterium
CCGATTTACTTACAATCAATTCCAACAGGTTTAGAGCTTGTAGAAGGAATCGGTGAAGCTGACCCTATGGGAGAAGAATTTACAAATCCGGCTCCATGTATTACAAGAAGATATCCGGACAGATTGGTAATTAATGTAACAAATGTGTGCGGAATGTATTGCCGCCACTGTCAAAGAAGAAGAAATATAGGAGAATTTGATACTGCTCAACCAAGAGAAAATTTACAAGCAGCAGTTGATTACATTGCAGCTAATAAAGAAATCAGAGATGTACTGGTGACCGGAGGAGACCCCTTTACGCTGTCAGATGATACTTTAGATTGGTTATTGACACAATTAGACAATATTCCTCATCTTGAATTCAAACGTATTGGTACAAGAATGCCGGTAACATTGCCGCAAAGAGTAACAAAAGAAATGTGTGATATGTTGAAAAAACATCATCCTTTATTTATTAACTTACAATTTAATAATCCATTAGAAATAACCGAAGAAACGAAGAAAGCTTGTTCAATGCTTGCTGATGCAGGAATACCCCTTGGCAATCAATCAGTTTTATTAAGAGGTGTTAATGATGATAAATTTGTGATGAAGAGATTAAATCAAGGTTTATTATCTTGCAGAGTCAGACCTTATTATATTTTCCATGCGAAAGGTGTAGTAGGGACACTGCATTTCAGGACAAGTGTAGATATTGGAATAGAAATAATGGAGCATTTAAGAGGATATACATCAGGCTTAGCAAATCCTACATTTATAATCAATGCACCAAAAGGAAAAGGAAAGACTCCAATGCTTCCGGAATACGTTATTTCCCACGGCAGAGATACAATAACAATAAGAACATGGGAAGGCACGATAATAGAGTATCCTAATAAAGATGCCAATATAAAATATGAATAGACCCGGTAAAGTGCATTGCATTAAACTTTAATAAGCTCCTGCGCAATTTTTTGCGATAAATAGATATATTTGATAATCATAATTTACTTCTGTTATGAATAATAAGGAGTAATGGATTTTCATATCGAGGAGATTAAAAAGGAACAAAGAATTTAAATTGGAGGGAAAAAAATGAAGAAACTTTTATCACTAATGGTTGTATGTATTTTAGTTCTTTCTCTTGCTGCTTGCGGTGGGCAACAGACTCCGCCTCCTGCCAGCAACGACACAGAGAAACCTGCTGAAGAAACCCCAGAAACCCCTGAAGTAACCAGAGACCCTGTAGACCTTGTTATGGGTACAGGTTCCAGCGGTGGTACTTATTTTGCACTAGGTGGTGCAATGTCTAATGCTTGGAACAGCTTTTTGAAAGATGAGCAAATCACTGTTACAGCTCAGGCTTCCGGTGCTTCCGTAGAGAACATTAACCTGATTAATGCAGGTGAAATGGATCTTGGTATGGCTATGAATAACGTTGCTGCAAACGCTTTTGCCGGCACAGGTGCGTTTAACGCTCCCGTTACGAACGTATCTTCCATAGGAGTTGTTTACAACGAGGTATATCAAATTGTTGCCAATGCTAAAACAGGAGCAAAGAATGTTGAAGACCTTAAGGGTTTAACAATGGCTGTTGGACCTGCAGGCTCCGGTACTGTTGGATTGACTGAGAAGGTCTTAGCTGCTGCCGGCTTAGACATTGACAAGGACATAAAACGCCAAAGCGACAGCTTCGGTGATGCCGCTACGAAGATGCAGGATGGCCACATTGATGCTGCTGCCAACGTACTTGCGGTTCCGGCTTCCTCCATAATTGAGATGGCAACCGTTATGAATATTGCTTATGTAGATATCAGCGATGAAATCCTCGCAACTATTCAGGCTTCTGAGCCATATTTTGTTCGTAAGGTTATTCCTGCCGGCACTTATAAAGATCAGGCAGAGGACATCAATACAATTACTTGTAAAGCTGCATTGTATTGCCGTGCCGACCTTGATGAGGAAACTGTTTATCAAATTACCAAAGCTATGTATGAAACCAACGCTGAAGTTGCTGCAGCTCACGCTACAGGTAAGGAAATTCAGCTTGAAGGCGCCCTTGAAGGTATAACAACTCCTATACATCCGGGTGCTGCCAGATACTACCAAGAAAAGGGCATTGAAGTTCCCGACAACAAATAAATATAGAAACATCTATGGTTTTAATTTGAATTATTTGAGTCAAGAGCGGACCATTTTATTAGGAGGGTTCGCTCTCTTCTACTTAAAATTGTGTGTGGAAGAAGCTCAATAACTAGATGAAGGAGGTATTACATTTATGAGTAAAGACAAAAATGAAAAATTTATTCCCCCTGTAGACGAAGAAAACATCGATACCGTTGACGGAGAAAACGTTAATATCGTTGAAGAAGAAAACATCGATAAAGAAGAAGTCATCTATTCAGGTGAAAGTTCAGGAATTGATGCTGACGAATTGATGGCTGAATATGACAGAGAATCCGCATACCGTCGTCTGATAGGGTTCCCCGGCAAGTTGGTATTTGTGATTGCTGTTGCATGGTCTGTGTTCCAACTTTATACCGGTTTATTTGGTACATTCCCATCTACGTTGCAACGTGCACCGCATTTGGCCTCAGCACTAACCTTAGTGTATCTGCTTTATCCTGCTAAGAGGGGAAAGTCTGTCGAATTTACAGAGCATATTCCGTGGTATGATTATATTTTGGCGGCAGCCAGTGTAACTGTCGGCTCTTATCATATTATTTTTTATGATCAACTGCTACTGCGTGCAGGATCGTTTACTCAGGTAGACGTTATTATAAGTGTTATGGCTATTTTTCTTCTGCTTGAAGCAGCTCGCCGTGTTGCCGGTATGGTAATTGTCACTGTGGCAAGTGTATTTTTGGTATATGCATTTTTGGGTCAACATCTTCCTAGAACATCATTCCTTTTCCATGCCCCGTTTACGTTCAAACGCGTGGTCTGTACGGAATGGTTAGGTAGTGAGGGTATTCTTGGGACACCGATTTATGTATCATCAACCTTTATTTTCTTGTTCTTGGTTTTTGCAACTTTCCTGAAGAAGAGCGGCGTCGGTGATTGGATGACCAACCTTGCTACAGCAGCCGTTGGCGGTCAAGTCGGCGGTCCTGCAAAAACTGCTGTAATAGCCAGTGCTCTGCAGGGAACTGTCAGTGGCTCTTCTGTTGGAAACGTTGTTGCCACCGGTTCTATAACAATCCCCTTGATGAAAGATACGGGTTATGAACCTAACTTTGCCGGGGCGGTTGAAGCAGCTGCTTCCACAGGCGGACAAATCATGCCGCCGATAATGGGTGCTGCTGCATTTATTATGACAGAATACGTAGGCGTATCATATGGTACGGTTGCAATATCCGCCGCGATACCTGCAATACTTTACTTCACCGGTATATTTTTGAACGTTCACTATGAAGCTCTAAAGAAAGGTCTGCTTGGTCTTCCTAAAGAGAAGCGTCCTGATGGCAAGAAGTTGCTTAAAGAAGGCTGGTTCATGATTCTGCCGGTAATTCTTATCTTTGGATTGCTTATTGGCGGAAGTTCTGCGATGAAAGCGGCTATGTACGGTATCATAGGATGCATAATTGTATGGGTTATTAATATTCTTCGAGAAGAGAAGAGATTTGATATTATCAAGTTCGTGAAAATGTTCATTGAGGCTCTTGATGAAAGTGCCCGCAGCGCTATCACAGTAGCTATTACCTGTGGTACCGCAGGTATCATTGTTGGTGTTGTTACCATGACCGGTCTCGGACTCAAGATGGCAGATGGTTTGATTGAGTTGGCTGGAGGCAGTTTGCTGCTCACAATGGTATTTACAATGTTCAGTTCACTTATACTTGGAATGGGTGTTCCGACTACAGCGAACTATATCATACAAGCTACGATTTCTGCCCCGGCGCTTGTAGCTTTAGGTGTTCCGCCGATTGCTGCCCACATATTTGTATTCTACTTTGGTATCGTTGCTGATATCACTCCGCCTGTTGCTTTAGCTGCCTTCGCCGGTGCCGGTATATCCGGTGGAAATCCGATGAAGACAGGTTTTATTGCAACACGTCTCGGCATCGCAGCTTATGTTGTGCCATATATGTTAGTGTATAACCCTATTTTGGTACTTGTAAACACCGAAGGGTATTCAACTTCAATATTTGTACTGATGGTATTGAAATCTGCTGTGACTGCTATTATAGGTATGGGTGGTCTTGCTACCGGCTTTACCGGATACTTTAAAACTAATAACAAGATTTGGGAAAGCATTATCCTGATTGTTGCAGGTTTGCTGCTCGTCGACCCGGGTACAGCTACTGATATTGCAGGTGCCGGTTTAATGATTGCAGTTTACTTGATGCAGAAAATGCGTATCAAGAAAGCGGTTGCGATGTAGTAATGGTTAATATTATTTAGAACATTTGAAAAAATGCACCTGCAAGGGTTATAGGTTCTTGCAGGTGCTTATTCTTTTGGTACTTGAGACAGTTCTTTTCAGTGCAGCCCATAGAAGTTTTCTAAAATATCCTTCGCTTCGGCAGATGACAACCCGTTGGGTGTGAACTGTAACAAAACTTTAAAATAAAACACATCATTGAAACAGAAGGTTTGACAGAGAAGAGTTTTCTGTGATAAACTGTAAAAAATATTATACTAAAACAAACGGGAGTTGGTAAAATGTCATCAGGCGAAATTATTCGCGGGATAGGCTTTTTCATCGCAGTTATTGCTATCTACCTTGCGGTATTAGTAATTACAATGAAAAGAAATATAAAAAAGGTAGTTCAAGTATTTGAGGATAAGAATGCCTTATCCGCTAAAACAGCTATAAGCGCCGCAGGGCTTAATATTCAGAAACAGGGTATTATGGAACGTGCCATAAAAAAACGCGATAATAGGTCTCATGCCCTGAAGTTTCTGTTGGATGGCGGAGTTGTGATTATCACCGGTGATGAGAGGTACTATCTTAATAAAAAGAAAATGCTTGCATTTAAAAATCGTATGAATTTCATTGGACGTATGATGATTCCAGATATAGACGATTGACAAATATCCTTTAAAGATTACGAGTACCGCAAAATGCCGTTTGACCATGTGGGGGCAGGTATATTCTTTCGAGGCGATACTATGACCGAATTATTAGGGGCGTCATCAGACTTTCCAGAGACTTCGAAAAACTTTCGGCTTAACCGGAGAAAAATTTTTAGCGAAAAAATCACCTTGAAAACCGTTGTTCTCATAGGTGATTTTAACTATTTAGAAGTGCCTCTTGCTATTGGAATATTCTTCAACTAATCTTAATCCTTCTCCGAATCTTTGGAAGTGAACAATTTCACGCTCTCTAAGCCACCTAAGAGTATCTTTTACCAAGGGGTCATCGGTTAATAGAATTAAGTTTTCGTAGGTTGCCCTTGCTTTTTGCTCAGCAGCCATGTCGTTGTATAAATCTGCTACAGGGTCTCCTTTCGCCTGAGTATATTTTGCTTCCCAAGGAACACCATCTGAATCAAGCAAAAATGGACATGTTTCATGATTTGCGTAATAGCCTCCCATGCCTGCTTGAATTAACTCATCCCTTGTGGCGCCGTTTAATAATTTTTTGAACAATGTTGCTACCATTTCCATGTGGCCAAGTTCTTCGGTTCCGATATCCGTTAGTATTGCTTTTGTCTCATTTAGTGGCATGCTGAATCTTTGAGTAAGATAATTCATGCTTGCACTTGCTTCGCCATCAGCTCCGCCGTATTGATTTAAAACAGCTTTAGCCATTCTAACGTCTTTATTTGTAACTCTTACAGGATACTGTAATTTTTTTTCATACATAAACATAGGGTTATCATTCCTTTCTATATAATAATACTTACACTTCCCAAGGCCATGGGCTGTTTATATAACGCCAGTTGTCCCCGACCTCATGACCGAAGATAGTCATAGGTCCAAACTGCATTTCGTATGCATCCTTAACTGTTTTTAACTGGTCAGTGTACATTTTGTGTCTGTACAGGGCAACCGGATCATTTGGATGAGTATCTAAATATAGTGCAGTATCTAAGGTTACAAATTGAAGTTTTTGTACTTCCAGCAGCATTTCCTGTTGCTGCTGATATGCTCTTTGCGCTGTTCTGTTATAATTCACCATAATTACACCCCTCTTTGAAGATATTCTAAATATGGAGTAACCAAATCCGGAAATACTGTACCCTGAACAAATGCCTCAGTTATATTGTTGAAATAACGCGGATTTATTTGATAAGGAACATACCCGTATCCCGGTCTTGGGTTTTCAGGCATATACGGCACCATTGGTATATAATTTCTTTCATTTTGTCTATTCAAGCTCTTCATTCCTTTCTTATGAATATTTGCTACTTCGCAATGAAATAGTTTATTTCATATTATTCATAATAAGACAAAAAGTGACGCAATTTATCAATAAGTTTTAAGAATGGTCCTTTTTGACTGATATTCATTAAAAATGCAAAATTTGTGTGCAAATTTCAGGTATGACTCAAATTTTTAAAATGAAAAAAACTGTACATATTGTTCTTATTGTTCTCAAAAAAATACAAGGTGATCCGGCCGTATCACCTTGTACAATCTTGTTTCATTTTCTTAAATTACTTGTTGATAAACATTGACTTCGCTGCTTTTTCTAAATTCCCCTATTATAGGAACCAGTCTTGTAAAATGTTCTGTTTTTTTATGTTTATCCAAAGCATCTTTGCTCTCCCATTCTTCTATCATTGTTAATATTGAATCATCCTCAATATCCCTGAATAAACTATAGGAAATACATCCATCTTCTTTCCTGGTCTTTTCAACCAGTTCTTCATATAACTTTATTGCTTCTTCTGCTTTGCCTTCGTAAAAATAACCTTTTGCTACTACCTTAATCATAATTCCTCCTTAATTTTTAATAAAATATGAAAAATGTTTTGACAAGCTTAAAAAGTTGTGGTATTTTTATTATATGGGAGCTTAGCTCAGCTGGGAGAGCA
>DNNJ01000160.1:0-2364 GCA_003487955.1 Clostridiales bacterium
ATTTTGTATGTAGTTTCATTATAATACCAATTACCCTCTTCATCATTTACATAAGGTGTTGTACCTTCCACATCCTGCCATATCTCTTCTTCTTCAGTATTGTCTTTATCTATATTTGAATAATAATAATCAATATTAAAAGTTAATCTCGTAAAATCATCAGCAGGATTGTTATATTCAATTTCTTTATTGTTAATCCACTCCGGTCTGAATCCTCTTGTTACTGATGATGATATTTCTATCTTTTCATCGGTAAATAAATTTAGAAAATATAAGTACACTGCTGTCTGATTTTGCATAAATTCATCATATGCACCGCTTTCATAAAACTCCGGCATTGTGCTGTAAGCAATACAGCCATTATTGGGATTTAAATCAATTTCAGTTATACCATAATTTTCACCGGTATAATATGTTTCTAAAGTTGAACTTTCCATATCTATCATGTGGAATGTCATTACATAGGCATTCCAACCGGTTGCAACCCAAAGTTTATTATTATCTTTTGACCATTTGATAAATTTTACTTCTACCGGGTGATGTTCGTATACATTTTCAGCATTATTGTATAATTTACTTTTAAAAAGAATTTCATAATTTTCATCAAGTACTATTATTTCAGTATTATCTAATTGATTATAATCTTCTATATACATATATTCATTATTGGGACTAAAACTAAATTTTAGTGAGCTTCCTTCATATATTATCTTTTCATAACTTTCATCATCGTGATTATATTTGATGATTCTATATTTATTATCTGAAACTTCACGGTAATTAACAAAATAGTAATTATCTATTGCTGCTATTTCAATAACATTTCCCTTCAATAACATTTCTTTAGTATTATTATATTTCCATAACATATAATATTGGTCAGTTAAATCAGGTTCGTTCACTTTTACAACAACATAATAAGTATCTTGTATTCTTTTAATGTCTGATAATTCAATGTCTTCTGTTACTCCTGATTCCATCCTTATATCATTAACAATTTGCTCTATAATTTTATCATGTTCTTTGTTATTAAGAATTTCTTCTTCTGGATTCTTGGTATTATTATTAATTTTTTCTAATTCTGCGTTTTCGGAATCTTTTATACCATTTAATTTTTCTTCCGTCTTAACTGAACAAGAACTTAATATTATTACTGAAAATATTAAAAATAACAACACTTTAATTTTCATTCTTTTCTCCATGCTTAAACTCCAAGGTTCATTCATAATAAATTTCCTTCTTACTTGTCCAAAATTATAATAAATAAAACTAAAGAATTATGCTACTTATTCATTCCAGCTTTTTAGTGTATCAAGTTCAAATGTCCATTGTGGTGTTATTAATTTTTCTTTGCCATTTAGAGAATACCATGGGCTTATATCATCATCCATAGGGTTTATAAGAAGTTGAGTTTGCTGGGCGGGCATGTAAGACTGTGCCAGCAAAAATGTTTTCTCGCCGGATGAATTAACTGTCATGTCAACAACTATTACGGCATGGCCGGGGCTGCCACCCACTATAAACACATCGCCAATATTCATATTATCAATACTGACACTTATCAGCTCATTTTCCAAAGATAGTGTTCCGGAGTATGCAAACACCATATCCATATATTTTCTGAAATCTTCATATGTATTTGAAGGCTCTGCAACTAAATAATATTCCGCATTATTTCCTTGTACATCAATTCTGTAGCCCTTCATCCACATATCGTACTCTGCTTTAAATCCTGATACGAAATTAAAACTGATTTCATCATATAGTCCTTGTGAATAAAGATACTCCGCCCTTAAAAGCATAATAGCATCTGCACACTGATGAAGGTCTCTGTTTCCAATATATACATCAAATGCACTGTCATAAATTCCATATGGGGATTTTTCTCTGCTATCATAATATAAAACCTTTTTGCCATAGGGCTTCAGCTTTTGGTTTCTCAAAAATTCTGCAAAGCTTCCTTCTGAATATTCAACCCTAATGTAGCCTTCTACTGGCAAATATCTATCCTTTATAGTCAATCCTTCCTTATTAATGAGGCTATTTACAGTACCTTCTTGATTATCAAACATATTAAAAGGTAATTTAGCCGGAGCTTCTAATTTAACATTTTCACATCCGGTTATTAACAATCCTATCAATAAAATATAAATACTTAATAGTTTTCTTATGGACATAGTTATCATTGTCTCCCTATATACTCCAAAGTCATTGCTTTCAGAGACTAGTCAAATCCCTTTTTCTTAATCAACCAGTTTTTTTAAAATCTCCATATTTTCAAATTGCAAATATATTTTATCATTACTCTTATTTATAGAATATGTTATTTCACCAACTGCAATTGCAGAATGTGAAATAACATAT
>DNNJ01000160.1:2638-2811 GCA_003487955.1 Clostridiales bacterium
CCAAAATCCAAATTTTTATAATAAATATCAGATTCTTCATCATAATCAAAAACATTTTCGAAAAAGTATTCCTTTTCACCGAAAACTTGAATTAGGACTTCATTTGATTTATCTAATGGAAATAGGAAAGCACCCTTATCTTCGTCAAAAGGAAAATATCCTTTATACAAATT
>DNNJ01000120.1 GCA_003487955.1 Clostridiales bacterium
CAAATTTTTTATCTGGTTATATTATATCATTAAATAAGTGGCTGCCCGAAAATATAACCAGATAAAAAATTTGGAGTAAGAGAATCTTAAATGAGCATAAACCGGGATGAAAGCAAATCAGGGCAAAAAAGCAAAAACAGTACCCACAGAAGTCTGCTATCTCCTCCACCTCTGGTCTTGAGAGTAAGCCGCTATCTACCAACTCTTATCCTCACCGGGCTGGCTGTTAACCTTATTCTTCCACAGCTTGCTTCGCTTGAGGCGTCTCTGTATATCATCAAAACAATGGTCCTATGGGCTGTGCTGCTGGCTGCCCTTGTCCAGGGGATCAGTTATCTGGGAGCAGGTTATCTTATAAATTCTATCGCAGCAATAGTGAACCAGAGTATTCCGATATTAAATGGGGTTATAATAACACTCGCAGCTTCAAGTATAGGCATGCTGGCAGGAGGTCCTTTCGGGAATGCTGCAGCGACTTATAGATGGGTACGGAAGTATGGCGTCAGCGCAGAAGGCGCAGGACTTGCAGGTGCCCTGCCCACAGTTTTCAATAATACGATCTTAACGGTACTGGCTATAGCTGGAATATTTCATCTTCTCGTAGTCCACAGCCTTTCTTCGATACAGTTCTTCGCCTTTGTCCTGATCTTAACTTTACTTTGCCTGGGCTTTGCAGCAATAAATTGGGGAATAAGAAACCGTGCAAGTTTCACACTCGTAGTTGTCAGGATAGCAGCTTACTTTTCCCGACTTATGCATAAAACCTATACGCCTGCTCCAACTGAAAGCTCAGTAAGCCGAATTTTTGCAGCCCTTGAAATGTTAGGCAATGGAGGCTGGCAGCGCCCGCTTATTGGGGCTGCAGTTTATACGATTTTTGACATGCTGACTCTTTATCTTTTCTTCATAGCCGCAGGGTATCCGGTAGGACCAGGGATCCTGGTCCTAGGATACGGATTTCCCCTTCTCTTAGGAAAAATGGCATTTCTTCTTCCCGGAGGAATAGGAGTTGTGGAGAGCACAATGGCTGCCCTCTATACAGGCCTGGGGGTACCTAGCTCAATTGCGGTTGTAGTTGTACTCAGCTACAGGGTATTTTCTTTCTGGATTCCAACGCTGATAGGATTCCCAATAGCTTTTTACCTGCAAAGAGTTTGAAGTTCGTGAAGGTTTCCGTAAGAATTTCTGTTAAATTCTACTACTTAATTCAAGCATTTTCGTTATTCTTGCAGGCTGAGGATAATGTTGGATGAGATCCCAATTCCCATACAGGTGTCTAAAGTTACCGAGGACATGAGCCCTATTACCTTTCCTCCCTGCAGGATAGGTGAACCACTATCCCCGGGTTCTGGCATATTATAGCACTGAAAGCCCAGAAAAAGTAATGAAGCTCCGGCATTAACCACTCTGCACCGGATAACACGAAAATCATTAATAACTTCAGCTTGCTCGAGTTCGGCTGCGCTGCCAAACTCGGTGATTTCAACTACGCTTTCAGGAGGAAGCTCTATCAGGGCTAAATCATAATATTTCAAAATTCTTGTAACTACAAGTTTCATTCCATCAACTGTTAGATGGTCTCCTTTCCCACGAAATATATGAGCAACCGTGACCATGTAAAAATGTTCATTAAGTGGAATAACAGCGCCGATAGTACAGCGTTTTCCATTATAGGAGAAAGAGCTGCCTGCTTTTATCATAAGTTTTCATCGCTCTGCCAATTCCGATTGGGCTGATTTGTAGAATTTCTGGTGTCTATATTAGTGCCTATATTAAATAGTGTTTCAATATATTTAGCATTATATATTAGGCTAGGAATTAGCTCAGACTTGAAATTCGCTCGCTGCCTGACAGAGAAAATCCAGAAAAGTAGATTTGTTTTCACGGAGTAGGATAGGAGTTCAGAGAATTACGCTTCAGCCAACAAACCTGTGGCTTTTGCAATATTATTTAACTCTTATATTTAGCTCTTATTTCCTGCTTCACAATTTGCTTTTTCTTCAGCTAGCGCAATTGCTCCCAAAACTCCTGCATATTTACCCAGTTCTGGGGTAACAATATAATTATCTATATTTTTTGTAATCTCTGGTTTACTGATATAATTATTCAAAAGTTTCTGTACTTCCCCCCGGATTAGTGGAAGCATTACAGTCCGCTCCATAACTCCACCCCCTAAAATAATGCGCTCTGGGGACAGGGTGCAAATATAGCTGGTTAATGCAAGCGCGATATAATGCGCTTCTAACTCCCAAGCTGGGTGGTTGTCAGGCAATTCCTGTGCAGGTTTTCCCCACCGACTGGAAATTGCTGGTCCAGAAGCTAGACCTTCAAAGCAGTCACTATGATATGGACATAAACCAGGAAACGGGTCTTTTTCTCGGTCGTGTGGAATACGGATATGACCCATTTCGGGATGAAGTAGTCCATGCACTAATTTGCCATTTATCATAGCTCCGCCGCCAATTCCTGTGCCAATAGTCAGGTAGATGAAATTTTCCAGATTCTTAGCGCTACCAAAACGGTATTCGCCCAGTGCAGCTCCATTTACATCTGTATCAATGGCAACTGGAACATTTAACGCGCTTTTGATTATCCCTAAAATGTCTGTGTTTGCCCATTCCGGTTTAGGTGTTGAGGTTATATAGCCAAAAGTTAAAGAAGAGATGTTCAGATCTAAGGGTCCAAAAGAAGCAATACCTATGGCAGTGAGTTGCTTATAAGAATAGTTTTTGAAGAACCCAATGGCATGGTTTAATGTCTCTTTAGGGTTTGTGGTCCGAAATTTCTCCCTGGCTCTCAAATCATTCGGTCCTGTGCCTATTGCGCAGACAAATTTTGTGCCTCCTGCCTCAATTCCTCCGTATATCTTTTCACTGTTATTTTCTAGTTTTCCCTTCATCTTTTGAGCCTCCTGTCTCAATTCAGGGTTAATTAATAATGCTTCAAAATTCTCGTAACTACAAGTTTCATTCCATCAACTGTCAGATGGCCTCCTTCCCTCAAGCCCACAACAATACTTTGCTGTATAACTCCGAAAAGGTCATGGTTTCCAATTCAGTAGCCTTGCTCTTTTCCCTTTTCTGTACCTGGGTACGCTATACAGATCCTTATTGATTTCTTTTGTTCTAATACCTATATCTGGGAATTTATACTACATTTGGATAAATATGCTCCAAAAATGATATATTCAAAAATATATAAATTTATTTATAAAACTGTATTATTTATTATTTTCAAAACAATGGATAAATAATTGTGTTTGAATTCTTCTCATTGCACAAGCATTTCATTTCAGAGCAAAGAGGGTAAAATATGGATAAACGAATAGTTAAACACGTAATTAGAAATTTTAATCATTTAATTGAGAGAAATAAAGAACAACTAGCTTATTCAGATTTTAAAGAAGGAGTTAATAAAGGTCTAGATATCGCAAAGAATACTTTTGAGGATCATGTGGAAAAATTTTACATATCCAGTTCAAAAGAGAATCAAACCATAAAGATACAGAATTTACAGAACGAATACAACTTACTTATAGACACGCTTAAGATAGGAAAGAAACCAAATTATTCCACAGATTGTTTAGAGGGAATATATGAGGGACTTGAGAAATCTAAGGCATTATTTGGAGAATTTATAGAGGAATTTGTATAATCTTACTACTAGTTGATATCGGACTATGTGCTGCTTTGAAGTTTTTAACTTAGCACCATTATTTTCTCAAATACTATTTCTTATATATTAACATTTTAAATTTAGTATATAAGAAATAGTATTTGAGA
>DNNJ01000321.1 GCA_003487955.1 Clostridiales bacterium
GCCAGATTGTGGCTCTGGAGGTCGTGGGTTCGACTCCCACTATTCACCCCAATAAAATTAAATGCATACAATATATTTAAGGCGCTATAGCCAAGTGGTAAGGCACAGGTCTGCAACACCTAGATCTCCAGTTCAAATCTGGATGGCGCCTCCAAAATTTTTTTTGCACCGTTAGCTCAGTTGGATAGAGTGTTCGACTACGAATCGAAAGGTCGTGGGTTCGAATCCCCCACGGTGCACCAATAGCAACAAAAATGAGGACTCTTTATCGAGTCTTTTTTCATTTAGCAGGAAAGTTTCTTAACTAATTATGAAAAATAAAATATAATTAAATATTTCTAAATTATATTTAGAAAGCCTGCCCTCTTTATTGAGTTCAGGCTCAACAAATTATTATAATCAGTATAACAATTTCCTATAAGAAAACTACACCCATAATGGGTAGTTTGCTTAAAAATCCCCCTACCTTTTTTGGGTAGGGGGATTGTCATTTATTATATAATTTAGTATAATACATATTATTATATGAGTATTAAAATTCAGTTTATAAATATGAATATAATAAGCATAGGCAAATGATTCATGGAGGTTGGGCTAAATCATGATTAAGGATAAACGAAATATTCCCTTTATTGATTTGTTAAATGAGCGCAATAGGGCGGTATTAGTTCATTCATTGTTTTCCTCATGGATGTTGTCATTAATATTTGAAGGGCAAATATTTCAATATCTTGCCAAAGGGTACAATTTTGCAGTGGATTCAATAATTATCGGCAGTTCCGCCGCTATGCTTATAGGATTACTGCTTGGCGGATTTGTAATTAAAACGAAATTCCAAGCAAAACGGCTTTTCCTCTATTCTTATCCATTATTTATTGCCTTGTCATTAATATTTTTCTTTACACCATCAATACTGTGGGCTATTGGGATAATTACCGGTTCCTCAATTTCAGGATGCTGCGTTGCTGCATGGGGATTTTATTTTAAAACTGTTTCAAAGAAAAATGAACGTATAAAAACAGCTGCAGACGTGCTAATTATTTCAAATATTTTAATGATAATATTAAATGCAGCTGCTATAAATATATCGCCTTACATTGGATTGTCATTGTCCATTGTTATGCTTGTATTTGCATTTATGATTGCTTTAAGACTTCCTTCGGATTATGATGAAGAATACGGGAATAAAAAGAATGACAGCTTTAGCATCTCAAACCTTTTATTATTCTTTTATCTTTTTATAGTAATATTGACAATTAATTCAGGCTTGATGTACCATGTGGTAAATCCGGCTTTTGAACACCTTACCACACTTACAAGCTGGTATTGGGCAGTACCTTATGTAGTTGCGATACTGATAATTAGAAACTTTTCTAAAAAAATGAAGTCATCATATATACTATATGTTGCAATTGCAATGATTGGTCTTTCATTTATATCTTTTATAACACTTGACCGCTCTGCATCAAGTTATTTTATAATTAATACACTGATGCTTGGCTCTTACGGGGTGTTTGATTTATTTTTCTGGAGCATATTGGGTGAAATGCTTGATTACCATGAAAACCCTGCGAAAATTCTTGGCATTGGTCTTTCTGCAAATGTATTGGGGGTAGTTTCGGGCGGACTTATCGGTAATGTTTTCATAGCAAATAATTTACAAGGCTTAAATCCATCGCTGCTTGCTTTTGCTGTAGTTTGTATAACTTTGGTTCTTTTACCTCCTCTAAACAAACACCTGTCCTCATTGCTTAAGGGACATACATTTCTTACTGCATTTGTTGAAATGCCCGAATCTAAACAAAACAGAGAGATAGACAAACTTTCAACATACGGCAATTTGTCGGAACGGGAAAAACAGGTGGCATCACTTCTTCTGCAAGGAAAAACATATAAGACAATTGCAGGTGAACTTTTCATAAGCGAAAACACAGTAAAATATTATGTAAAAAATATTTATTCCAAATTTAATATTCAAAGCCGGGCAGAACTTATTGATATAGTAGTAGAAAAATAAAAATAACCACCTACCCGAAAAAGGTAGGGCTGTTTTTTAAAATCTACCCTTTTCGGGTGATTTTTTTTTGCGTTTTAACTGGTATAATTTGCTTATCAATCACAATTGAGCGGCATATAGAATGGATAGTTCCGGGTGGGTGGAATGAATACAATCAAAGGGAGAATAATTATTTACATCTCAATAATATGTTTATTAACTGCTGCATGGACTCAGTTCTTTTCTCTTCAAGGGGGAAGCTTTGGTGTTCAAACCCGTGTTATAACAATATTCACAATAGCTGCAGGGGTTATTTCGATACACCTTTTGTTAAAGGATATTAATAATTTGAAAATAGCAAGGCTGATAAAGGAAAACTTTATATTGAAAGTCAAAACTGCAGTTATAAGCGAAATATCAGGCGAGAAAATTCATCATAAGCCCATACACATAGAAGATACTGAAATATATGTATCATATTTTGGAATTCTTTTTAACGGTAAAATAGCAAAATTTAATCAAGACGGTATTCGTCTGACGGCAATGAACATAGGGAACGATTATATATCGTTTACTTACGGCAATGAAGAACAAATGAAGAATTTGCGCATTGTTCGCCCCGATATTGAGCCTGAGGCCATGAGTGAAATGATTAATAAATTCCGTTATGAAACGGGGATTACACCGACAATGTTTGAAGAATAATTGAAAAAAATTAATTGCAATGAGGTGAAATATGGCTAAAAAATTTGTAGGTTATGGAAACTTTTTTTGCTGGAATTGCGGCGAAAGAATTGAAAAAGGGAAAAGAATCTGCCCTAACTGCGGCTCAAAATACAGCGGAGACAGCAAATATGGCAATGTTTCTGCCTTAGGGGCAGGTGGCATAGGCTGGTCACATAATGCAGCTCATCATAGTTTTAAGAAATATTTTAAAAATGATAGAAAATACAGCATGATTTGGCTCATAGGCATCAGCATATTAGTTCCCGGTGGAATGCTTCTTTCAAGGGAGATAGAATTAGATACTGAGGGTATTATGGTTATCGGCGGTATATTGGCGGCCTTCTGGGGCATAGGTCTTTTGTTTATGTTTAAGAAGCGGGGGAAAAAGCCTGACTGGGATGGTATTGTAGAAGATAAAAAAACATTTCAAAAGACCAGACTCAGAAAAGACCGTGAAGGTAAAAAATACGAGGAATCATATACAGAATATATTGTTTATATACGAAAGCAGAACAACAGTATATTCGAATTAAAGGAAGAAGACAGTGCGCAATATGATTATTTCAATATATATGATTACTTGCATTACCATGGAGACAAATATTTAAATTACATTGAAAAATATGATAAGTCTTTGGATACAATAATTTTTTGTGCATCCTGCCGCAGCATTTGCGACATACGGGATAATTATTGTGAAAGATGCGGATGTATATTATTAAAAGCAGATTGGCTATCACGTTAGTGTCATTCTGAACGCAGGGAAGAATCTATCTGAAATCCGACATTATACTCAGGATGACAACGCTACAAATTATAAGGAGGAAAACTATGTTTTGTGAAAATTGCGGGACACAACTTCCCGATGATTCTGCATTTTGCTCAGAATGCGGCAGCAAAATATCATCATCGGGAAATGAAACTCAAACAAATGAAGAAAGTATCAACACAAGTAATGAGTCCGGCACGCATGTGCAGCGAGGAGCGGTGCCTCCTGTTATGAGACAAACAGCACCACGCCAGACCGCTGCACCCTACGGTAAAGAAACTGCAATGCGGCAGGCTCCCCGCCAGCCCGCTGAACCCTATAGGAGAGAAACGACACCACGTCAGCCTTTTGAACCCTACAGGAGAGAAACCGGACAACGTCAGACATCTGAATCCTACATGGGAGGTACTGCGGATATTATAAGTTTCGGTCAGTATGTAGGGATGATTTTTTTAGCAGGCATTCCGATTATCAATATAATACTATTGATAAAATGGGGATTAAATAAGCAAAAACCTAACAAAAGCAATTTCGCTAAAGCTTTGCTGTTTTATTACCTAATTGCAGTAATAATTTATGCTTTATATATACGGTTATGGCTTAAAGTCACTTCAGGAATTTAAAACAATAATTTGAAAGGGGAAGAAAAATGGAAATATTTATAGGTCTAGTAATTATCATAGTCTTATTGGCTGTATTGGCGGTGGCTTCATACAACGCTTTTGTAAAATCGCGGAATCAAATAGAAGAAGCTTTTTCCACCATGGATGTGTATTTAAAGAAACGATATGAAATGATTCCAAACTTAGTGGAGATAGTAAAACAATATTCAATACATGAAAAAGAAACTTTAGAGAAAATTGTCCAGGCAAGGAGTATGGCAATTAATGCAAGGTCTGTGGAAGAACGGGGGCAAAATGAAAATATGCTGTCCGGAGCTTTAAAATCACTTTTTGCTATTTCTGAGGGCTATCCTGAGCTGAAAGCAAACGAGAATTATTTAGAGCTTCAAAACGAGCTTGCAGACTTGGAAGATGATATATCTCAATCACGCAAATACTATAACGGTGTTGTTAAAGTTATGAATAACAAGGTTGAAATATTTCCTTCAAATTTGTTTGCAAAACTTTTTGGATTCAATAGGTATCCCTATTTTATGGCTGATGAATATGAGCGCCAAAATGTAGAAATTCGATTTTAATCAGGGGTGAGGCAATGAAAAAAACTCTAATGCTTTGTACTGCAGCAATCATCTTAATTTTAACAATTGTGACGGTACCTGCTTTGGGAGCTGAAGCATTCAAAATTACTTCTTACAATATAGATATGACGGTTTATGAGGATAACTCCTATGCCATAATTGAAACCATCGATGTCAGCTTTGCAAAGCAAAGGCACGGCATCATCAGAAGTCTGCCCTTGAAAACAAACAGAGGAAAAACTGCATTGATTTTAGACATAGATGTTTTTGAGCATAAGTTTTCTACTGAGAGAATATCAAATAATATTGAAATTAAAATAGGTGACCCGGACAGATATGCATCTCTTTCGGAGAAATATACAATCGGCTATGTGTATACCATAGGGGATGACTATCTTGATGACAGAGACGAACTGTACTGGAATTTAATCGGTAACGACTGGGACTGTACAATTGAAAATGTTACTTTCAAAATAAATATGCCAAAATCTTTTTCACCTGACAGGCTGTATTTTACCCATGGGAAAAAGGGGAGCACAAAGCATGACGGCGTGGACTGGAATATTGAGGGAAATACCATAAAGGGCTCCTTGATGATTTCTCTTATGCCTAATGATTCTCTTACAATTGCTTTGCCCCTTCCGGAAGGATATTTTTCACAGGCTGAAAGGGTAAAAACAAATGCAGTGCAGTACGGCTGGCTTGTGTCAATTGCCTGTGCCGCTGCTGGCACAGCACTATGGGCATTCATGGGACGTAAAAAGCAGATATTTCCCACTGTTGAATTTTACCCGCCTCAAGGAGTAACCAGTGCAGATGCAGGGTTTTTAATTGATGGCAGGGTAGATTCTTTCGATATAACATCACTTATAGTTTATTGGGCAGATAAGGGATATCTGTCAATTACAGAAGAAACAGAAAAAAAGATGTTCGGAACGAAAAAAAGCTTTACACTTACAAAATTAAGAGATATTTCCGATGACAGCTTGGATTATGAAAAGGAAATGTTTGAGGTATTGTTCTACATGGGGGACGGAGTAAATGTTAGGACTGACCAATTGGAAAACCGTTTTTACACTGTGGGGGAGAGTGTAAAAAAACAAGTTAAACATAGCTTTGAAGCTAACGAAGAAACTCGTATCTTTTTAAGAACAAATATGTGGTGCCGCGTGTTGCTTTTGTTGATAGGAGTAATCAGTACACTGCCGTTTTCATATACGGCTATGAAGGAATCTGGCAATGTTGGTGAAGCAGGACTGCTGTTTAAGAGTATCATAATGTCTGCAGCTATAATGGCAGCCTTTTATTTCTTAATGCATATTCTGAAGAATTGGAAGGGAATAAAAAAGGGGGAAAAGTTTATACGATTGTTTTTTGCACTCGTATTTTGCGGAGCAATTTGCGGCACTTTTATATATACATTAAGCTTATCCGGAAACGTATTAACAGGTTTACTTTCTTTAACGGCGGCAGCAATGCTCGGAATTATGTCAAATCTTTGCAGACGACGGACTAAAGCAGGTATGTGGTATCAAGAAAAACTTATAGGATTCAAGGAATTCATCAAGGCTGCAGAATCAGATAGAATAAATCTCCTTGTGGATGAAAATCCCAACTACTTTTATGATGTATTGCCCTTTGCAATGGTATTAGGTGTAACGGACAAATGGGCGAAAAACTTTGACAGCATCATGAAGGAGCCGCCCAACTGGTATCATTCATCATCCATGCAGGGCAGGTTCAGCGTATTGAGTTTTGCAACAGGTTTAGATAATGATATGAAAATATTTTCACTGGACATAGCCTCAAAACACCAAACAAGCAACTCAAGCATTGGTGGCGGAAGCTCAGGAGGAGGGTCTGGAGGCGGCGGCGGAAGGAGCTGGTAAAATGACTGTAGCAATAAAAAAGAAAATCAATATTCCCGACCCGGCCATGGGGCCCATCGGGTTTACCGCAGCAAGTTTTAAAACAGCAATTTTAGGAATAGGTCAGGTGCTTAAAAAGCCTAAAATATTATTTACAACTTTATTTATATCGGCACTTCAGGCAGCATTATCCTACCTGAAAATTCTCATGCCCTCATCCTTTTTGGTTACTATAGCAAGCTTCTTTACCTTTGCTCAAGGGGGAATGTATGCAGGCCTACTTGGTGCTGCAGGAGGAATTGTAGGAAAAGGAATATATGCATGGTTTATGAATACTTTGTTTTTTTCGGGTTCCAAGGGTAAAAGCAAAAATGAGCAAAATGAACATAATGAGAAAAAAACAAAGGGAAAGTTTGCTCTTTTCTTAGCAGGAATTGGTATTGCCCTTATAGCATATAACTTTTTAACTGGCAATGCATCCATTGAAAACAGTGTTATAGGTATAACAGCACTTGCAGCTTGTGTAAGAGCGATTAAGAAAAAAAATGGATTTTTAATCGGATTAATATGTTCATTTACAAAGGGACGAATGTCAAGAAATATTGCAGCCGGTGTTATAAAGGGAATGGCCTTGGGATTCTTGGCAGGTGTTTTGTCATCACTAAAATTTACAGGGACAATTTGTTACATGGCAGGAGCCATAATATTTATCCTTGCATTAATTCTATTAGCCGGAAGAAAAAGAACTGTTGCAGCTGCGGCGGCTTTGATTTTGGTTTTAAGCTCTGCTCTTCCTGCTTATTCCTCGCTGGCTCCAAATTCTGACGGGTGGATGACTCCGTGGGAAGCTTACGACATCATTTACAATGAAGGTTCCTTTGATAGCTATAATGAGCTTACACAGGCAATGGATGCTTCGCCGCCTGCTTCAATGGAACTTACTCTTGTTGCTATGGGAGACTCAAGTTATTTTTATGAGTCAGACCGAGTAAAAAGCCAAAATGTCTTAGCTATAGATGGTAATAGTGATACCTTTAGCATAGACAGCCCTGAATCCTGGTATTTCAAATTTACAAGCTCCATGAATTTGATATTAGAAGACAACGGATGGTATGTTGATTCAATAACATCTTACTCAATCAACAATTCGTGGACAAATTTAGAAACGGAAGAGGGATTGTACAGCGACTACCAAAGATGCGGTTTTCCATATTTTCCAACTTTACCTATGGAGGCCGGAGAGTTTTATATTATAATTCCAATTGAATTCCAATATGGAGATGAGACGAAGGTTTACAGTAGAACTGAATTATACGCCCGGGTTGACCGAGTGAAAAGAACATATAGTGAAGAAGATAACTCTCAGCCTTATGCTGGAAATTGGGAGCTTAAAGAAATAAAGTCATATTTTATAGAAAGGACTAAGGACAGCTATCATAGTGCAGAAACACATGAATTTAAAGATGAGTTTTCAGGCAGCGACCCTACTTATGATACGATTGCCACTGTTTCTGGAAATACGATAAATTATAAAATTATAACTGATTATCCTCCTGCTGTTAAAAATAGCTTAAGCTTTACAGCTGAATTCGGTGAACTTCCGGCTCAGATGAAGGCTTTTGAAACATTAAGAGTCACAGCAAGCGGGTCGGGTTTTTATGAGGATGAAATAAATAATGAAAGCGAAACCTACGATTCAGTTCCAATTTCAGTGGGATTTTTACCTGGTCTTCGTCCGGATAAGTTCAGCACAGCTGAATTCGATTCAGATACAGTGGTTTACCCCTTAGGAACAGGATTAGGAGAAGTTTGGTTTGAAAATATAAATGGAGCGTTTCAGGCTGCAGCTCCTCAAGGGCAGGAAGAAGGCGAGCTTTTGACTGTTGAACTTATCTTAGGCAGTAACAGTGCTTATGATGCAACCGCTTCAAGACATATGGGAACTCCTGTAATTGCATATATTTATGAATGGAATATGAAGGGTTTAATTCCAGCAGGAACTGAAGACGAAGAGGATGAAGATACCGGAAGTGATGGCGGCTGGTGGAGCGGAACGGATACAGATGAAGAATGGGTCGAACATGCAAGCGAAGAAGAGACAGTGGCTATCGGTGCTATGTCAGCCATTGCTGCTATTGCAGGAGCTGGGGCGGCAGCAGCTGGTAGCTTAAGCTTAGGTCCCGGCGGAGGTTACGGTTCATATATAAAAAGGAACAAGGATGGGGACATTGTAGTAAGAGATCCCGTTACGGGGGAAGAAAGCTTGTATGTAGAGAACAAAAAAACAGGACTATATACAAATCCTTTAACGGGTGCCGACTATACTGAGGATGAACTTACAAGTAATGTAGCTTCACGGGCAGAAAATGCAGATGCTTTAGGTCTGGATTACCAAACGGCACAAGAGGCGATAAAACAGCAACGCAAGGATAATCAGAAATTAAGCTCTGCAGAAAGTGAAGTAAATCTTGAAAAAAGCATGAAGAAACTGCAAAAAGATTTGGAAACAAAAGGAGCCATCGGTGACGATTATGCAGAAGAGTTAGGAAAGAAACTTAAAAGACTTCAAAGTCAGAAAAAAATTGACGGTGAGTTTAATAAAGATGATTTGAAAAAATTCCAGCGTACCTTCAACAAATGGACGCGAGGAGATATTGCAGGAAATAAAGGACTCCCTAAAGCAGAAAATGATTGGGAAATATACAAGCAGGGATTGGCATTATCAGGCGAGGAGATAGCAAGGGGAGACAGCTGGAAATCTATAGGACTTCGTGTGACAGTGGGGCTTTTAACAGGTAGTCTTGCAGCTAGGGGGGTTATTACTCTTGCCGGTGCTGCTGTTGCAGAAGCTGGGTTGGAGCTTGGGCAGGCAGGTTATACAATGAAGGATTATGTAGATAAGGGTGGAGACGACTGGAAGGAAGGAGCTAAGCAGGCAATCACAAAAACATTGGTGGGTGAAGGCATAGGAAGGTCTATAGGTTTTGGATTAAAAGGTATTGGTTTTGCTGTGTCAAAGACAGGGCAAGTATTATCAAAAACAAATGCAGGAAAATATATTGTGGATGGGATTTCAGATGCTCTAGAAAAAACTTCAAGAGTACTAAATGCTAATGTAGGGGATGTGCCAAAGGTTATAAAACAAATCAGCAAGGAAGCAAGCGAATCTGCTGCCGCAGCAAAAAAAGCAGCTTCAATGGCAGGAAAATTAAAAGCATCAACAGCAAAACAAGCTACACAAAGTGCTGATGATGCAGCCAAAAAAGCTGTTCAAAGTTCTGATGATGTAGCCAAAAAAGCTGCCCAAAGTGCTGACGATGCAGCCAAAAAAGCTTCTCCTCCAAAAAACGTAAAGGATACAGAAGCATACAAGCAAGCATCCAAGCAGGTTGACGATAGTTTAAATAAATCAAAAGCGGCTGCAGCTGAAAAAATAGAGAAATATAAAAATAGTGTAAATAAAAATCCTGACTTAGCATCCAGGAAAGCAGCCCATGAAGAAGGCGGCAAAATAGGAATGGAGAAAGTTGAAAAGCTTGAGCAGGCAAGGAAGTCACTGGATAGCAACCCTGATTCTCCTGAGCTTAAAAAAGAATTTGAAAATGCAGTAAGAGATGTTCAAATAAATAAACACGCTCAAAAGGTAATGAATGAAAAGAAATTAGCAGGCAATGACACACGCCAGGGATTCAATGACTTTAAAGTTAAAAAAGATGCGGTGGTATCACTTAATACAAGTGAACGTGTCGCATTAGAATTAGGTCTTGACCCAAAAAATGTAAGCAATGTGCAGGCTACTAATTCCATGGATACATCAGGCGTTGGAGATATAAAAGGTGTTGCTGTCAAAAGTGATTTTGGTGTTAAAAAAGGAACAGCACCGAGGAAATTCACGGAAGCAGACCTTGATTTAAATTCCCTCGAAAAGAAGGGCGGAGAAAAAATAAGCATTGACTTAGACCAGACATATCGAATGGAAATAAAAATGAAAGATGGCACTGTTGTTGTCAAAGATATACCTGCTTCTAAAGTAAAAATAATTCAGAACGAAGAGGTTTATAAAGTATGGAATGACGGCCAGCTTCCACTGAAGCCTGACGGTACGGTAGACCATAAAGCAGTTGAAAAATTTGCCGAGGACATGGACTATACGGTAGTAGATGCAAGAAGTGCTGATGCTTATGGCACCGTAGGTGATTTGCAACAGGCATTGAAAAATGACGGTACAATACGAAAGTATGATGACCCTGAGGTTGTAAGTAAGGCAATTTCATATAAATCAGATGAATGGCTTGTTAAGGGCGGTAAGAAAATGACGGATGGTAACATAATAGGGGCTGAGGGAGACATTGCAGAAGGTATAAGACAATCAACCAAACAGTTTGACAGCCAGTATGTGTATCAAGTAAAAGCAATAAACACTAATGCAGGCAAAACAAAGATAGTTGTAAACAAGAAATTGGCTGAAGGCATGGAAGTTTTAAAGCAAATTGGTTATGGTGAAGGAAAACTAAGCCCTGCAGAGGCAGAAGCTATACTAAGTGAAATGGGAACCAACACAGAAGACCTTATGAAGCTTTTAGCGGACGAAGTTGAAATCATCAACAGATTTATAGCAGGAGGTAAAAAATGAACAATATAACATACAGTATACCAAAAGACCTTGTAGTATCCGCAGGAAATTACCTTGGAATAAAAGCAAACCGCCTTGCCGGGTACTTTGGATTTGCAGAAAGCTCCCAAAGCGTAAAGATTGAAGAAGGATGGGAGGAAGTTTTGCCTATAATCCTTAAACCTCGAAATTTTACGGGAATGACAGCGCTTTTTGAAGACGACAGCTTTCTTTTTACCAACATTGTTACAAGTGAAGAAGAAGCTGCATTCTGTGGCCAAGAGGAGGGTAATTTAAAAATAATGCCTATGTCTCAGATGGAGATTATAGAGCTTCTATCATCATATCTTAAAGAAACAGAAGATAGGCAAAAAATAAAACAGGAATTATCGATAGATGCCCTAATTTGCATGCTGTCTATAGCTGACAGCATCAAGCGGGCGAAGCTTGAAAATATCCTCAATCCTTCAAAAACAGAATTTGTTATTACAGAAGAAATTTTACAAATTGAATTTCAATACAACCAAGAATCAAGAAATTTAAGATGGCTCTCTGCATTTTTGGCGGAGCTTAGATGGGAATCAAAGCCCCTTGATTTCAAGAAGGCACTTAAGGAGCTTTCAAAAGCAGGAATTATCCGGTATAAAGATAGCAGTGTTGAAGTATCTGAAGACGGTGAGATTTTCTTTGAGGAGCTATTAAAAAGAAAAACAATATTAGGCTTAAGAAGTGTTTTCTATCACCAAGGGGTTATAAATTACTTAGCCATGGCATTGATGAGAACAGAAAACTACCTTTGGTTATTGGATGTTACAGACAAGGCATGCATCATGTCTTTAAATTATGAGGAATTGCAAGGAATGATAGGAACAATGATTTCACCGGGAGAAGAACCCCCTGAGATAGAAGCTTTGACGACAGATGATACAGAAATCAAAATGAAAGCCGAACGGTCAGCCGAGCCAAATGCCGATGTGGAAGCAGAGATAAAGGTCGAAACTAAAGCTGAATCGGAGGACATCAATAAAGAACAGAAAAAATCTATAACACCTAAGTTTTGCAGGAACTGCGGGCAGAAATTGAGTAGCGGCTCGAAGTTCTGCAAAAAGTGCGGAACAAAAATATGATTAGCATACATAGCGTATTATCATGATAAGAAAAAATATTGCAGGATTTTGGCTGTTGTTTATGTCATTAATAGCTTTTAGCGGATTTTATGTCTATTATGAATTAAGTGGTGATGCCGAAGGAATTGAGGTAGGTAAAATTGTCGGCGGTATGCTTTTAGCATTGTCAATAATTAGCTTTATAAAAATTAGACCGTGGAAATAGAGGTGAAAATATGTTTTGTGAATCATGCGGTAAAAATATATCTGATGAAAGCAGGTTTTGTGAATATTGTGGAAGTGAAGTCATTCCTGAGATTTTTATTCAATCTGATGAAGACACAGACAATGATATAAATCACCAACAAGAAAACGAGCAACATTACGAACAAGAAATAGAAGAGGAATATCATTATGATAAAACCGGAATGCCTAAAAAATCAGGCTTAATAAAGAAGTTATCAATTTTTCTCGTTTTAGCTCTAATACTGATGGCCGGATGTTATCTTATAAGTCAATTCATAGGCAAGAATCCCCAAAAAACTGTTGAAAATTCAACTAAACCACCAATGGGCAGCGAAAGTATATCTCAGGAGGCACAGCCTACCGTCAACGGTCCCGAAAACAATGGGGCCGAGAACAATTTACCTGCAGCCAATGATTCTGTAACAATAAATGAGGATGATTTCAATTGGCATTTTGAGGAGTATTATTATGAGATACCTGATGGAGCCATTGAACTTTCTTACATGGACATATTGGGAGAGTGGAAACTGATGGCTGTAAATTATGTGCCGGACACTGAAGAAATTCATTTTTCAACAGCATTGATTAATGAGTATAGTCCTGATTCGGCTCATATGGGAGCAAATACATCGGTTCTTTTAACTTATCAATACACAGAATTCGATGGAGAGAAGTATTTTTATGATGAAGAAGATTCAACCGACATGGTATTGTGCAGCTATGGAGAAGGAATTCTACAAATGGCCTTGGGAGATGACAAAGTAATGGATGTTATTTTTTGGGAGAAGGAAGGGAAACAGTACGGGCAGAGTTATTTATTCAGGGATGATGACAATGACGGATTTGCAGATTTGGTTTTTTCAATGGCGTTTGTGCGATGAAAAATTGCTAATTATAATATAAAACAGCAGGAGGTAGATATGTATTGTGAAAAGTGCGGATATGAAAATAAGGATGATGCTGTATTTTGTGAGAACTGCGGTGAACAGATAAACAAAACAGAAACAGAAAAGGTAATAGAATCAGACGATGCAGTGGCTGTAGAAACAGCCGAAATTCAGGAAACAAGCGTGGCAGAAAAAATAGAAGGGATTCAAGAAACAGAAGAAATTCAAGAAACAGAAGAAATTCAAGAAACAGAAGAAATTCAAGAAACAGAAGAAATCCAAGAAACAGAAAAGATTCAAGAAGCAGCGGAGTTTGATGAAACAGCTGTAGAACAATCAACTATTATTTCAAAAAATATTACCAGGAGCAGTGAAGGAAGTTACAACTGGATGTACGAATTTTCCTTGTGGAAAAATCCTGCAGTCCTGATAACGGTTTTTAAAGTTTCGCTTATAGCCTTGATGGTTCCAGCGTTGTTAATGTTCTTTTTAACATTAGGAGAAGGTATAGGGGAAGCTTTTAATCTTTTACTATCCATGATTGGAATAGGATTTGTTTTGATGACTGTTCTTATGGTTGCGGGATATGTAATGCTCAGCATAGCCTATGGCGGTAAATACTATGTATTGTTTAAAATGGATAAGAAGGGTGTTAATCATATTCAATTGGACAAACAGCATAAAGAAGCACAGGCCTTGGGATTTCTTACGGCTTTAACAGGTCTTTCATCAGGCAATATTTCTGCAGCAGGAGCAGGGCTTTTGGGAGCTTCCAAAAAAAGCCTCTACACAAATTTCAAGAAGGTAAAATCCGTTAAATTCAGTCCAAGGATGAATACAATTTATTTAAATGAATCCTTTAATAAAAATCAGATTTATGCAGAAGGAGAAGATTTTGATTTTGTGAAGGAATTTATTTTGGAGAATTGCCCGAAAAATGTAAAAATTATTGAAAAATAGCAAGTCTCAAAATATAAATATAAGGGGGGAATTTCTTTGAATAAAGTGAAATATTGCAGGAAATGCGGCAATATAATCAGTGAAGGTGTTAAATTCTGCAGACATTGCGGTGCTTTGCAGAACAATCAGTCAAAATCACCATCTATTAGCGATTCGCAACCTTCGAAGAAAAATACAAAAGGACCGGATGTTTTTGATAATGGCATAAAGCAGAAACAAAAAGAAAAATATTACAACAATAATGAAACAAAAACAGTAAAAAAGAAAAGAGGAATATTTGGGAAAGCCGCAGCACTTTTGCTGGTAATTTTTATAGCAGTCAGTATAATAAACTTCTTAACAGATGAGCCCTATGAACCGGGAAGTGTTTTAACTACCGCTGAAAGGGATGAAAAGGGGAGCATAGGTGAATATGTATTAAGTGATGTAAAAATATCTGATGATGATTTGAATATACCTGCCCAGTCAGGATTTGTGAGTCCGGAAGAGCCGGAAATTGCTATAGAAAATATTTTTATCAATTTTTCTGCTTATAATTTAGACGGAACAAAGGAAGTAAAAGTCAAGAAGCTAAAGCAAATCAGCGACAGCGAAAAAGGCTTTACAATCCAGGCCTATGATTTTGAAATAGAAGGTATTTCAGAATTTAACACACCTGTTTATATTGAAATGCAATATTATCCGGCAGTAGAAGACAACCTGTATGAAGAAAGTACCATATTTGTTCAGCATTTTAATACAAGCGAAAATAAGTGGGAGATGATACCCAGCTGGATAAATGCCGAAAACAATACTGTTTCAATTCTTACCAATCATTTTTCCACCTTTGCCGTATTCCAGGATGATAATATTGAAGAAGCTAAGAAAATAGCCCATTTATTTCAGTATTCAGGTCAATATAAAGGACCTTTAACACCTGTATATTCAACGGGAAGGAATATCGAAAGACATTTCCTGCATGTTGATGAAACAGTTTTTCAAAAATATATTGATTATAAAACAGTACCGGTGAATGATTTTGCTTCAGGTTTTTTAAATGTTATGAACCATGGATCATCAACGGGAGAGTATTTTTTCTATGCTGCATCCCCGGAGATTTACAAAAACACTGTTGATGGTTTCAGTAATGCAGGGAAACTTTTCGTATTTTCAAAAATTGCATACCAATGGTACAATGGCGTGGCGACGGAGGATATTATTTTGGATAATATTTTTGACCTTACCGAAATAGCCATAGGTACAACAGGAACACTCATAGCAGCACCTGAACTCACAGTAATTGCAGGAGGAGTCTGGCTGACAGGTTTGTCCTATGATGTTGGAACCACGGTTTATGAGTATGTGTCTGAAAATGAACCAAGATATTTAGCTTATCGTTTAGCCAGTGAATCCGGTTCTGTCAAATATTTGCCGGATGAAGAAATCTGCGTCTATTGGAAAGAAATAGACGACCCTTCTTATTCAAGATATGATATGGATTTGGCAAAAAGCAGACACAGAAGTATTAAGCTTACCGGAGAATACGGATGGGCACAAGCTTTTAATGCCATACAGAAAAAATATAAAGAAAATCCCATAGAAATGACCAAAGCCTTAGAAAGGCTCTTAGAGTCCTATTTAGACGTTTTCTGGTACCATTATGATATAGGTGAACTTACTGACCTTCTTAAGTCTGTTGATACAGGTATTATTTTCACGTCGAATTTATATGATGAATGGGAATGGCCTACAGAACCTGAAATTCAAGAATATAAAGCAAGTTACAGACAGAAAATGAAAGAATACCTGAGACCAGTCATGAAAGCAATGGCTCAAAAAGCCCTTTTGGAATTAAATGAACTTACATTAAAAGAGGTAGGGAAACTTTGGGATGTGGTAAATATGATAATTGATTTTCAAATCATTGACGAAAACTTAAAAGCCGGAGAATTTTTTCCATCTTCACCCTTGTCGGATATGACAATTAAGCTATCAAAGCTGAGTGAAGATGCAAAACCCCATGAATGGATATGCTCTGAAAGAAGAGAAAAAAGAAATGACGTTTTCAGCTGTAATCTTTATGCTTATATTAAAGCAGGATGTCCTGCAAATGTAGAATTTTATGAGGATAATACAGAAACAGGCATCTCCGAGCTTGTAATTTCCAAAGAATTCACTCTGTCAAATCCGACTCTTATTTCTGTTGACAGCAGCTTTGAAGATATAAACGGAATTTATACGGGCAAAGCCATAGGAGGAAGTTATACTTCCGGACAAGAAATGGACCTCTACTATAAAGCAAT
>DNNJ01000288.1:0-165 GCA_003487955.1 Clostridiales bacterium
AGAGCATAATCTGGATGGTAATCACCTGGACAATTAAGCAACTTCATTGCATAGGAATATGCTGATAGTACATTTTCTTTTAAAAATAAATTTCTTAGTTTCAGAATATTGTTAAGACTTTCAAAAATCATCAAATCATCACTTCCTTCTTCATATATTTTTCTT
>DNNJ01000288.1:438-2996 GCA_003487955.1 Clostridiales bacterium
TTCCTTCTTCATATATTTTTCTTGAATTATATGGGGTACACGTAAACATTCCATCAAGATTCTTAGTAATACCCGATTTAATGGCAACGTCAAATAGATCCAAATTGCTATAAAAAATCGAGAAATCTCTATTATTGCCAAGTAAATTTTCTCTATATAGTTCCATTATTAGATTCAAATTCCCTGTTTTGATCCCTTTTATGTTAGATTCCTCAACAAGTACTCTCAAATGGGATATGCTAATCGGGGATTGAGTAACACTTGGTAGATCATAAATATAAATGGGATACCTAGCGGATTTTGATAATAATTTAAAAAAATTGATTATTCCCTTTTCATCTACTTTGTAATAGAATGGAGCAGTGGCTACAATACCATCAATTTTAATACTATCTAATGCGTTGACTCGATCTAATATTCTAGCTACTGAACAATCCATCGCTCCAACCATAACAGGTATTCTACTGGCAACTGTCTTTGTACATTCTACTGCGATTTTGGGATATTCTTTATTTTTAATACTTTCCATTTTCCCCATTGATCCCATGCACAAAACTCCTTGAGCTCCTGCTTCAATCATCAACTCTATTTGTTTATTAAAACTATTCTTAATAAGTTCTCCGTCAGAGTTTGTTGGTGTTCCTAACGCAGGATAANNAGAACGTTTTCCTTTATGAATAAATTTCGCAACTTCAGAATATTGTTCAGACTTTCAAAGAGTTCCAATTCGCTATTCTGTTTTGCATACATTTTTTGCGAATTGTATGGAGTACATGTAAACATGCCGTCAAGATTTCTGCTAACTCCTGCTTTTATGGCTACATCAAACAGATCAAGATTACTGTAGTAAACTGAAAAATCATCCCTGGTCATCAGGTTGTGCCGATACAATTCCATAATCAGGTTTAAGTTGCCGGTCTTTATTCCAACAATATTTTTGAAGTTAATAAGAGATTCTAATTGTGAAACGGATATTGGTGATTGTGTTACACCGGGCAAATCATATATATAAACTGGGAATTTGGATTTTCTGGCAAGTTCGGAGAAAAAACTAATAATTTCATTTGGTTTAAGTGAATAGTAAAAAGGAACTGTTGCCACCACTCCATCAATCTCCAGATCTTTCAGTGTATCTATCCTATCAAGAATTCTGGAAATTGAACAATCCATAACTCCTACCAGCAACGGAATTCTGTGGTGAACTACATCACAAGCATATTTTGCAATACCAGGGTATTCACTATTCCTTAAAGATGCCATATTTCCCATAGAACCCATGCAGAGGGCGCCTTTTGCACCCGAGGAGATCATAAGTTCTATTTGTCTGCCAAAACTCTCTTTAACAAGTGTTCCATCAAGATGAATTGGTGTTCCTAACGCAGGATAAAAACCTTTTTTCATATTCTTAAATTTATTTTTTCTTAATTACTAAAGAACAACGAGCATTATCGCAATCTACATCCGATTTATATTTAAAACCGGCTTTTTCTGCAACTGGTTTATACAGAGCTTCACAATGGTCGCAATATGAATGGTACGGCGTCATGTGTTTTAGTTCTAATAATTTACCTTTGGATGGGCACCTATGCATATCAATTCGAAATTCTCCTTTATCTTTGTCTAAAGTCATTGTGAAATCCGCAGCCTCTTCGTTTAAAGCATGAGACCAATATTCATAACATCCATCCAATCCTTTTTCCATCATTAATTTTAGCAGTGAGTCTTTTAGATATATTTCAGACAATTCTCCCCAAAATTTTTCAACTTCTTTACGTCCGCCCATTTGTTCAAGAAACTTAAACCCCTCACTATATGCTGGAATAAACTCTGTACACGATATCATTTTAATTTTTCCTTTCTTTTAAATAATTGTATACAAGCCCCGGTTTCATCATCAAAAAAAACTAGTTCATACTCAAATGAAGTGTTTTCACAAAGTGTTGTATAAACAGTTTTATATGTTTCCACATATAGAGGAATTGGTTTTCCCCCTTTAGATTTTATGTGACTAATTCCAGGACAAGCATGTTGTTCAATAACAATACGATCCTCTTCTTGAGTTATCTTGATCGGCCATTCTTCTTTTTCATATAAATCTCTTAAATATGAAGCTAATGCCTCAATATTCCCTGATTGTATTTGCTCATACAGAGGCTTATGATAAGCCATCGTATATTGTTTTAAATAGTCTATGAGTTTGTCCTTACCAAAGTTCTTATATATATATTCCATTAGAAGATTCATAGAAAGATGAAAATCTTTATGTAAATATTTATTGTCTGAAGCTTTTCGAGACATTGTTTTGATGGAGTTGTAACTACTTGTCATAATTCTTTAATTTGTTAAAATCACACTGTGATTTTTGGGAATTTGCTATATTGCTTAATCCACTGATGAAGAAAAGGAAAATAGCCGGCATGAAATCAATAAAAACTATTCATATATCCATCTTTTGTTTAGAAGGGTATTGTCTGTGACAGAAAGATGTGTTTTTTTTGATTGACTTCCAGCGCAATAACTCAGTAAAATATTTTCATTATCTACAAAGTGAATTGCTA
>DNNJ01000357.1 GCA_003487955.1 Clostridiales bacterium
GTCGATGAGCTTACAAGGCGGGTCATCTAGCTTGAATCGCTTTCCCCGCCGACTCGGTTAGCGAATCGATGTGGTCGCGTCGGCTTCATGACTTAACTTCTTTGGCAGACATCATGAATTGGCTAACCGCGACCCGAAGCGGCAATGCTATGTTAAATGAAGTTGGTCGCCCCCAAATTCGAAGGACGCCAGGACGGCGGACCCTTTAATGCTTCGTTAGACTTTAGCTACACGATATTCAAATGACTTTAGCAATCAACTGAATAAGATTAAAATACTTTCCGCCCTCAGCCTCCATCATTTTGATGTCCTCAGCGACAATGGATTGATAACCAGTCAGCCATTCTTCCCAAGCCTGCCTGCAACAACCCATTTCACGACTGTCCACCATTTCAATGCCCTGTGCCTTCTTCCATAAATCTTTCCACCAATCAAGAGA
The DNA here is from genome assembly GCA_003487955.1 of Clostridiales bacterium. Taxonomy (GTDB): domain Bacteria; phylum Bacillota; class Clostridia; order Tissierellales; family Sedimentibacteraceae; genus Sedimentibacter. The sequence goes on from DNNJ01000357.1 coordinate 440, forward strand.
GTGCAAGGTTCTTTCCATTTCGCTATTCCAAAATGGCTGCATTTCACCGGGGACATTTTCCCCAAATTCGTATTTTAAGCCGGGGATAGCCACGGCGATATGGCCGCCCTTTTTCACAAAAGGAATAAGCGACGGAAGCATTTCCCCTGTATCACCGAAATAATGGTAAGCGTCCACGGTGAACAGCAACTCGAAATATCCGTTTGCGAAAGGCAACCCTTTGGTCGCGTCTGCAAAAATTGGAACGGCCTTATCATCAATTCCGATAGACTTAAAACGCTCATAGTTTTCAGTTGGCGAAATCCAAAGGTCGGCGGCGAAAACGGACGCACCATATTTTTTTGCTAACAAAAGCGTGGAAAGACCACACCCGCAGCCGAGGTCAAGGATTCGCATATTCTCATTGATGTTCAGGTGTGACGCCAATTCCTCTGCTAACCGCATAGCGTTTGGCCCCATCATAGTGGCTTTCAAGAACTCAATATTTTTATCGTTTGACATAAACTGGTTTGTAAATGAATACATGTTATTCTTCCTTTCTAATTTTGCCAAATCCGAAAAATCTCTATTTCCATTTTATCCGCGCTAGGACGGCGCGGACTTGCGACCAATTTCATTTAACGTCCCGTATTTGCGACGTCCCTGAACCGGACCTCAGAGATAGACCCCCTTGGCGGTGCTCGCACCCGGTGAAGGGATGTGGTGCACATTGCCCTAAGATTGTGCCCGGGTGCACCCTTGCGCAAATACATTGTTATAAGATGTAGCGACGTCTTTTCCCCAATGGATCTTCACATAATATAAGCGAGGTATACTATCCATCAATATAAGCATATTTATAAATTTATGACATACTGACAGGTTTTTTTCCGCCCTGTTTTAAACATCTCATGCCATGACGGAACATCAATAATTTCCTTTAATTTGGCACCACTATATTCACAGGTCTTTCTTGATGCAATATTTTCTGGTGAACATGTTATAATAACTTCATCCATATTATGTTTCTTTGCCAATATAAATAGTAGCTTACAAGCCTTTGAAGCATAATTATTTCCCCTAAAAGGTTCATAAATTTCATATCCTATATTACCACCAATTTTTGTGTTATCATTATGACCAACTCGCAAATCACATTCGCCAACTATGGTATCATCAAAGCATCTTACAATTTTAAAATAATAGGCAGGTACATATCCCTTGTCCTTATTTTCACCAGCAGTTTTATATAAACTTAAGTAAATTTCTTGATTTTTTAAATCAGTTGTGTCAAAAAACAAATTTACACCCCCAGAATATAACTGATCACTAGGATACTTAATTTAATCTACTATTCATTTAATGTTGTTTTCGGTACCCCTTTGTAACCTTTTCCACTTTAACCACCTTAAATCTAATACCGTTGCTTTTTCCCTTGTAATTATTTCGTCACAAGGAAAATTCTTGCACAAACCACAATAATCAATTTTTTGTTCATCCACACAATCAAATGTATAGCAATCCCCTTTTGTATGTGCTGTCCTACATCCTGTACATTTACCTTTTGAGTAAGTAGGGCAACTTCCACAATAAAAGCCACACTTCCCAATTAAGTTACTTATTTTCTCATACATAATTTTTCTTCCTCTTATAAAATTTTTTTGATACAGATAATTTATCCGTTATTCCTATCTATATTGTTTTCTTAAATCAACCCCCAAAGAACTGCCCCGATATCGCAATGTCGTAGAACGTCCGCGGGTTCCTGACGTCGATGAGCCCTAACGCGACGCGCTTGGCGAATCGATGTGGGCGCGTGTTCTTCATGATTCGACTTCCTCGATCCACTTCATGAGTAAATACTTTCAAAGGCTTTCTTTTTTCCGCTTACCGCGCCCCGCCAGCAGCGAACCCGCTGTTATCGGAAGTTTTGTGACCCCCATTCCCACCCTCACTAAAGCATTATGATCAGTACACGGTAGTAACTTTAACAATGACTTGTGCTCTTGTTACATTACATGGCGTAACATTTAAGTAGGGATCGAACCTACATGGCATGGCCCCTCATACCAACCAATCCTACTTTACCCAGTAGGCGGGTTGTACTCGCTTCTAATGCTTTAGCTACCTTCTATACTAATCTTCTATTAAGACTTTCCAATTGCTTTCCTGAATTTTCGTATCAAGCTCCCGATAATTTTTAGATAGTAAATCTATTTCTTTTTGTATTTCTGCAACATTTACTGTGCTAAAAAACTTCACTTCGGATTTACTATATCGATCATGCTTTATTGTTGTAGCACTCACTAATGATTCCAAAATGCTTCTTTTTATAGAAATAGAATCTCTTTCCGCTAATATGTCTGTTATTGTTTTTCCCTCTTCAAGAATGGCCAATGAATTAGTTTTGTTAATATTCTGAACTAAAGTAGTATACTTCTTTATAATTTCGTTCATTTCATTTATTAAATCGCTAGGATTTTCAGGTGGTTTTTCTCCTTCTTGAACTTTTGCACTTCTTATTAACCTCTCCCGAATTTGTTCAAGCCTTTTTTTATAGTCAGCCCTTAAAATTAATCCTTCTGCAATTTTCATAATTTCCCCTCCCATCTCACAAAATTTCCGATAACGTCTGCGAGTTCCTGACGTCGATGAGCTCTAGCGCGACGCGCTTGGCGAATCGATGTGGGCGCGTATACTTCATGATTCGACTTCCCTGATTATCTTCATGAATGGCCACTTCCGAAGGCTTTTCTGCTTTCCCCCACCGCGCCCCGCCAGCAGGAACCCGCTGTTATCTGAAGTATGGCACATCGGCCCTAATTTGAAGCGACCAAGGATGGTCGCACTTTCACTTCTATTTATATTGAATAAGTTTTAGTAGCTAGAAAATTTCCCATTGGTTTAACTTTACTTGGTTAAAATCTCGTGCAGCATGAATGATGGCAATAATATAAAGGACTTCGGTGTCAATTCTATAAAGAATACGGTAATTTCTATAAATAATTTCACGAATATTTTCTTTCTTTATTTCCGGAACTTCCCTGCCCAATCTAGGAAAAACGCTAAGTTTTTCTACGGCGCCAAAAACTTTCTCTATCAATTCTACTGCATAATACTGTGAATCCTGAGCAATATAGCTTTTAATACTCTCCAAATTTAAGACAGCAGATTTAGTCCAGATAATTTTCATGTTAATAATCTCTTCTTTACTTCTTCATGGGGAAGTGTCTCTCCATTTTCGATTTCTTTAATTCCGGTCTCAACTCTTTTTTTAACATATAATTGGTACATTAAATCATCCCAGGTCGCATTTTCTGGCAAATCTTCAATTATTCTTCTGGCTTCATCTTTTAAAGTACTCATTTATCAACACCCCCTCGATTGCGCTTTCCTTTATTATACCATAGGGCTATAAACTCAACCACACTAACGGCTTTGGTTACCCGTCACGACGAAGAGCAACTTCGTGTGCTATATTTCAGATAACATCTCGCATTGCTGAAGCCTTTGGGCCTTAGTGCTTGCACTTGGCGA
>DNNJ01000059.1:0-2510 GCA_003487955.1 Clostridiales bacterium
ATGTTCATATATAGAATTAGGAGCTCCCGGACTGCCTCACGCAGTAGTTAAGTATAACCTTAAGCAGGCAGATGTAAACAAATTGCGTGAAGAAGGAATCAAAATAAGGTATTATGATGGCTTTACCAAAGGTGCCAATGTCAACTTTTTCGAGGTGTTGAATGAAAATACAGCTTTAGTAAAAACTTATGAAAGGGGGGTTGAAGATTTTACTTTAGCTTGCGGCACAGGCTCGGCATCAACAGCAGCAGCTCTAATATTAAAGGGTTATTTAAAAGGCAATACTGTTAAAATTATAAATGATGGAGGAGAGCTGTTTATTGAAGTTGAAAAAACAGATAATAAAATAAATAAACTGTTTCTTATAGGTACTACAAACATAGTGGCAATCGGGAAAGTTATGGATGAAGACTTAATTATTTAATACATTATGAAGGAGAATAATATGAGTACATCTAAAAAAACAGTTTGGGAAAACTACAGGTTTTCAATAATATTAATTGTTTCAATTGCAATCGGAAGTATCATTGGTCTTATATTCGGTGAAAGAGCTGTAGTATTGAAACCATTTGGAGATATTTTCTTAAATCTCATGTTTACAGCAGTAACACCGTTGGTATTTATTACAATTGCAAGCGCTGTAGGCAGCATGGTCAATATGAAGCGTCTTGGTAAGATTTTGGGAAACATGCTTTTAGTATTCGTAATAACAGGTTTATTTGCAGCAATTTTAATTATCATTGTTGTTAAAGTATATCCTCCTGCAGAAGGAGTCAATTTACAGGTAGAAGCTGCGGGAGAATTAGAAAAATTATCATTTGGAGATCAAGTTGTTTCTGCAATCACAGTAAATGACTTCAGTAAGATTCTATCGCGTTCTAATATGCTGCCATTAATCGTATTTTCGATTTTGTTCGGGTACTGTGTAAGCGCAGTAGGGGGAGAAGACAATATTGTAGCAAAGGCTTTAGATGCATTGTCTAAAGTTATGATGAAGTTTATAAGTGTAATAATGTTATATGCACCTATAGGACTTGGAGCGTACTTTGCCAGCTTGATAGGAGAATTTGGACCGCAGCTTCTTGGTGCATATGCAAGGGCTATGGTAGTTTATTATCCTCTATGTGTTTTATACTTCTTTGTATTCTTTGCATTATATACATATTACTCGGGAGGTATGGAAGCTGTAAAATCGTTCTTTAAGAATATTGTGGAACCTTCAGTAACTTCAATTGCAACACAAAGCTCTATTGCAACTTTACCAACAAACTTAAGAGCTGCTCAGCGTATAGGAGTACCAAAGGATATACGTGAAATCATTTTACCTATAGGTGCCACCGCACATATGGATGGAACAGTTTTATCATCAATATTAAAAATATCATTCTTGTTTGGTATATTTGGTCAGGAATTTGCAGGAATGGGAACCTACCTTACAGCCATTGGTTTATCTATATTAGGTGGAGTTGTTATGTCAGGTGTTCCCGGCGGCGGACTTATAGGTGAAATGCTAATAGTTAACATGTATGGATTCCCTCCGGAAGCATTCCCCATTATTGCTACAATTGGATTCTTGGTTGACCCGCCGGCTACATGGCTGAATGCAACAGGAGATACTGTTGCATCAATGATGGTAACTCGAATAATTGAAGGAAAAGATTGGATGACAAAAAAACTTACATCAGATGAAGAAATACTATAATTTTGGGGACGGTTCTTTTTGTTCTCAAAATCCGTACTGCTCCTCGTTGTTTTTTTCCTTTTTGGTTATAATAAGAACAATTCAAGAAAAGGATGTAATTTATGGTTAGCTTTGAGGTATTGCGAAATGAATTAATTGGGAAAAATCTTAAATTCGAAACTCCTTACGGTGAAAGATTGTTGACATATGCTGATTTTACCGCTTCTGCAAGAGGTTTGAATTTTATTGAAAAATATTTGCTTGAACTGCAGGAATCCTATGCAAATACACATACTGAAGATGATATGACCGGAGAGGTTATGACTAAAATTTTGCATAAGTCGGAAGAAATAATTAAAGCTCATGTAAATGGAGGAGATAACTGTTATGTAATACCTTCCGGAACAGGTGCTACCGGCGCTATAGAATGTTTAGCTAAAATTTTGGGAATATATATTCCTCCTGCTGCTAAAAGAACCATAGAAAATATTATGAAAGAATATTATAAAGGCAATAAGGGTATCGATGACATTATTAATGAAGAAGATTATTTAAAACATTTGCCGGTTGTGTTTATAGGACCCTATGAACATCATTCAAACATACTTATGTGGGATGAAGGTATAGCAGAAGTTGTTGAAATAGGTCTTAAATCTGATGGAACCATTGATTTGGATGAGCTGAAAGGTAAATTATCTGACAAAAAATATAAGGACAAATTAAAGATAGGTTCGTTTTCAGCAGCTTCGAATGTAACAGGGATAATTACATCAGTGGATGAAATAGCAGGAATTCTTCATGATAACAATGCTTATGCCTGCTTTGACTT
>DNNJ01000059.1:2791-6395 GCA_003487955.1 Clostridiales bacterium
TTTGCAGGAGGCCCCGGCTCTTCAGGTATATTAGTAATCAATAAAAGAATATATGACAATTCTCTTCCACCAACTGTGTCCGGCGGCGGAACAGTCAGCTTTGTAAGCCCCTATACATACGATTATATAGATAATGTTCAATTGAGAGAAATGGCAGGTACACCCGGGATACTTCAGATATTTAAAGCTGCATTGGTAATGGAATTAAAAGATTTAATAGGGTTAGACAAAATAGAAGAAATAGAAAAGTATTATACTAAAAAAGTCTTTCAAAGACTAAGCTCCATAAAGAATATGGAAGTTTTAGGACCTGCTGATATTAATAACAGATTACCCATATTTTCATTAAAAATAAAACATAAGGATAAATATATTCATCCTAAGTTTGCTGCCAAATTGATAAATGACTTATTTGGCATACAAACAAGGGCAGGGTGTGCATGTGCAGCCCCATACGGCCACAGGCTGCTGGACATAAATGAAGAAACATCTCATTTATTCAGACATTTTATAAAAGAAGAAATTACTGCTATTAAACCCGGTTGGATAAGATTCAATATCCATTACCTAATGAGTGAAAGTGAAGTAGATTTCATATGTAATGCTATGAAGTTTATAGCTGAACATGGATACCTGTTTCTTAATGAATATGTTTTAGATGTTAAAACCGGTAATTGGTCTCATAAATCTCACAATAAACCATTTAGTATTGTTGAAAATTTCGGTGCGGAAGAAAGCTTAAAATTTATGGATAACGGTAAAATAAAAGCTGAAAAGAAAGTATCTCCAAGGCGAAATGAAGAATATAAAAAATATTTAGATGAAGCAAAAAAACATGCTGCACAACTGGAAGAAAGACATATAAATTATTTGTGCTTTGATGAGAAAGAATTCCCTCCATGGTTTTATTATGTAAACTCCAAATAATTTCAATTCAGCGATTCCAGGGACGGTTCTTTTTGTTCTCAAAAGTTCTTTTCATACTTAGAATTTATTTTGAACAGTTTGCTGCTGAGAAAAAAAGAACCATCCCTAAAAATCCCCAAAAATTCCAAGAATTATTATTTTATTGCTCTAAATCCTATAAGTTCAATATCTTTGGATATATAATCCGTCTTTACTTTTTGTTCATTCATAAGCTCTGTAGATAAATACTTCTTGTTGTCATCAGCAAAAATAGTAACAATTACTGCACCCTTATTATTGAGAATATTTTGTGCCTTTATGGCCCCGATTAAATTTGCACCGGAAGAAATACCAACACCTATTCCCAACTCTAATGCTAATTGTCTTGCCATATTGATTGCATCACCGTCATCGACGCAAATTATATCATCCAGCTGATTTAATTTAACAATTTCGGGAATCATCCCGTCCCCGATTCCATCAATTCTATGAAAGCCTGAACTAAAGCCGCCTGAAGACATGGCAGGGGATTGTGCCGGTTCAATAGGAAATGCCATACATTTAGGATAAATTTCTTGAAGGGCATTCTTAACTCCCATGATGGTCCCACCTGTACCTACTCCCGATGTAAAACCATCCGGTTTCTTGCCGAATTCAGCAATTTGTCTTATAATTTCCTGTCCGGTAGTATTATAATGGGTTTCTGCATTTAGGAAATTTGAAAATTGATGGGGTAAAAATGCCTCGTTTTCAGCTGCGAACTTATCTGCTGATTCAATTGAGCCTTTGAATCCTCCATCGGTCTTTGAAATTAAATGGATAGCTGCACCATAACTTTCCAATAGTTTTTTTCTTTCATTGCTCATCCAATCAGGCATGAAAATATGCACAGGGTTCCCTAAATATGCTCCCAATGCAGAAAAAGCAATGCCTGTGTTGCCGCTGGATGCTTCTGCAATTATATCTCCCTTTTTAATTAATCCTGTTTCATAGGAGTTTTTCAATATATTATAAGAAATTCTATCCTTAATACTGCCTGTAAAGTTGTAGTATTCTGCCTTAGCGTATACTTTACGCTCAATTCCCTGATATTTTAAAGAAATTTCAAGCATATGGGTATCATTTATCATTGCTGATATTTTTTCAAATTTATTCATTTAATCATATCCTTTTCTTTATTATGACTGTTATTTGCAATTTTATTATATGATTAAATCTCAAAAAGTGCTTCTTGTTAATCAGAAATTTGACAAGACTCTCTTGAATACAAAACCCCGTTTCGCTGTAATCCATTATTTATACAACAATTATCTTGTTATATCTAAAAAATTGGGTATAATTATATAAAAAGGGAAAAAGAAGGAGCTACATGATTATAAATATTCCAAAGGAAGTTGAAACTGCATTAAATACTTTGCATGCAAACGGCTATGAAGCATATATAGTAGGGGGCTGTGTCAGGGACAGCATTATGGGCATAATTCCCTCTGATTGGGATATTGCCACTTCAGCAAAGCCGGAAGAAGTATTATTATGTTTTAATGACCGCAGAACTATAGAGACAGGAATAAAGCATGGTACCGTTACTGTAATTATTAATAAAATGCAAATTGAAATTACTACCTACAGAATTGACGGCGAATATAGCGACAACAGACGTCCCGATGATGTTTTGTTTACGGATAAAATTGAATTTGATTTAAAACGAAGAGATTTTACAATCAATTCTCTTGCTTATAACAAAAATGGAATAATCGATTTGTTCGGAGGGCTCAATGATATAAATAACAAAATTGTAAAATGCGTGGGAGATGCCGATGAAAGGTTTAATGAGGACGGTTTAAGGATTTTAAGGGCACTGCGCTTTGCTTCTGTTTTAACTTTTTATATTGAAGAGAATACATCAGACAGTATTCATAGAAACAAAAACCTCCTTAATAATATTTCTATGGAACGAATTAATATTGAATTTAATAAAATGATAATGGGGAGAAATTTTCAAAACATTCTGTTGGAGTACAGAGAGGTTATTGGGGTTTTCCTGCCTGAAATCATGGATTTAACTAAAGAGGAATTGGAGCATCGATTTAATGCAATGAAGGTATTAAATTCTTTAACATTGCGGTTATCAGTATTTTTACATAAAATTAATTCGACTGATAAGATTCTTATGAATTTAAAATATGACAATAAGACTGTAAAAACAGTTAAAATACTTGCTGAAAATATAGATGAAAAAATATATCCTGACCCTGTGAATATTAAGAGATGGCTTAATAAAATCAATTATGCAAATCTTAATTATCTTATTAAAATTAAAAAGGCATTATTTGATTCCGAATATGAAGAGTTGACCAAGTCCGAAATGATAATGAAAGAAATTATTGCAGCTAAGCAGTGTTACAGCTTAAAAACATTAGCAATCAACGGGCAAGACCTTATTGATGCAGGCATGCCCAAAGGTAAGAATATAGGTATACTTTTAAATAAAGTACTAAATGAAGTTATTGAAGGGAACATAGATAATAAAAAAGATATTTTGCTCCAATACATTTATGATGAGGGGACGGGGTTGTTGTCATCTTTATGACACTAACCCCGCCCTTTTTTTATTTAATATCAATGGCTTTATTCATATTAAAGATTTGTACAAGCTTAAATAAAAATTTGTAATAATGGTGAATTGACAAAGTAAGTG
>DNNJ01000059.1:6612-6750 GCA_003487955.1 Clostridiales bacterium
AATTTGTAATAATTGGTAATATTTGTTGAAATTATGTAGAATATTATGTAGAATTATGTTATTGCAGATTAAGGAGCATAATATGGACAATAAACTAAGAGATACAGGTATAGAATTAATTGGTGAAGCTTTTTGGGG
>DNNJ01000034.1:0-1993 GCA_003487955.1 Clostridiales bacterium
AAATAACTTTACAATAATAATAATTTTTTACGATTTTTAGCGAAATAATTGTTTGAAATTTCAATGGATGGGCTCCTTACTATGATTATTAAAGACCATGAACATTTTATTGACGAAGTAAATAGCTCTATAAGAATATGTTTCTTTATAGCAATTATTAATAGTTATAGAATAACGAATCATAGACGATTTCTATTATTATCATATAAAACAGGTATTTGACTTGTAATTTTTAATAATATATAATTATGTAAAATACTGTATTATTCTTGAAAGGAGTGGCAAGTTTGAAACTTCCGTCAACGGTAAACTTATGCGAGGTGGGTTTGAGAGATGGTTTGCAAAATGAACCTGTTATATTGAATACATCTGAGAAATTAAAGCTTGCTGAAGGTTTAATAAAAGCAGGATTTAAGGTAATTGAATTGGGCTCATTTATGAACCCAAAAGCGGTTCCGCAAATGGCTGATACGGATGAACTTTTTAAAAGTCTTGGTAATATTGAAGGGGTTGAGCTTCGTGCACTTGTAGCCAATAAAAAGGGTGTGGAAAGAGCAATAAGCTGTGGATGCCGTAAAATCAAGCTGAATGTTTCTGCCAGTAAAGGACATAATATTGCTAATATAAACAAGACACCCGAGGAAACCGTAGCAGGATTTGCTGAAAATGTTGACCTTGCTTTGAAAAATGGTCTTGAAGTTTCAGGTTCCATATCCATGCCCTTCGCATCTCCCTGGGAGGGTATAATCCCGATTAAAGATGTTGAAGAAATTGTTGAAGCTTATTTAAAAGTTGGAATAAAAGAAATTTCTCTTTCAGATGCTTCAGGTATGGCTGTGCCAAATCAAGTTTATGACATGTGCAGTTCAATGAGAAAAAAATATCCCGATGTAAAGTGGTGGCTGCATTTTCATAATACAAGGGGAATGGCCATGGCTAATATTTTAGCTTCCATGGAAGCCGGGATAACAAATTTTGATTCATCCTTGGGAGGTTTTGGAGGTTGTCCTTTTGTTCCCGGAGCAACAGGCAATGTATCTACGGAAGATGTTGTTCACATGATGGATGAGATGGGAATAGAAACGGGAATTGATATATTAAAAATTATGGAAATGGCACGAAACTTGAAGGGTATCCTTGGCCATGAGGGTGATTCTTACATTCTTAAAGCAGGCAGGTCAAAGGATTTAATTATGTAGGGATACTATGCACAAAATAATTTTCTATGGAATATAGGAGGAAATATGAGCAGAATGAGTTCAATGGATGAGGCTTATGCAAAGCTAAATCAAGATCAAATTGATGAAATAGAAGAAAAGTTTGCAAAAGCCGATGCAGCACAGAAAATTTTTGAAAAATGGAATCAAGAAGAAATTGACAGGACTATAAGGGCAATAGCTTGGAAAGTAGCCAACACACAAACATTTAAAGAATTAGTGGCTATGAGCATCGAGGAAAGCAAGATGGGAGACCCCGTAAGCCGCGAAAATAAAAGATTTAAAATAAGAGGCGTATTGCGAGATGCTCTAAGACAGAAAAGTGTAGGTATAATTGAGGAAATTCCTGAAAAGGGAATTGTAAAATATGGGAAACCGGTAGGAGTAATAGCATGTGTTGTACCTGCAACAAACCCGGATTTGACGCCTGCGGGAAATGCAATATACGCTCTTAAGGCAAGAAATGCAATAATATTTTCACCTCATCCCCGGGCAGTTAAAACCGGAGGCAGAACAATTGAACTTATGAGAGAGGGCTTAAGGCAGGTAGGAGCACCGGAGGATTTAATTCAAATAATGGGACAGGGAAAAGCCAAAATAAATAAATCAATGTCGGAAGCTCTGAATACTAAATGTGATTTGGTAATTGCAACAGGCGGTCAAGGCGTAGTAAGAAGAGCATATCATTCAGGCACACCGGCTTATGGAGTGGGAGCAGGAAATGCTACCATGATATGGGATGAAACTGCAATGGATGAATTAAAACAAGCCGCACA
>DNNJ01000034.1:2261-3414 GCA_003487955.1 Clostridiales bacterium
AATATTATTATGCATGAAAGCATTTTTGACAAAGGTGTAAATGCCTTAGTAGAGGAAGGCGGATATTTATTGAACGAAAATGAGCAAGACAGAGTTAAAAAAATAATGTGGGATGAAGAATGCCACAGATTGGCCGATTCTGTAGCTCAATCACCTCAAACTATGGCAAAACTTGCCGGATTTGAAATCCCTGAAGATAGAAGATTTCTCATAGCAATGGGAACCGGCAGTTATTCAACTGATTACGAAGATGTATGGTGCCGTGAAAAATTATCAACACTTTTAGCTGTTCATAAATATGAGGGCGAATTTCAAAATGCAATTGATATAGTTAAAGCTATTCATGAAGTTGGAGGGAAAGGTCACAGTGTGGGCATATATTCATACGATGAATCTCATATTCACAGGCTTGCCCTTGAAGCTCAAGTGGGCAGAATAATGGTAAGACAGCCCCAATCAAAATCAAATGCCGGAGCCTTCACAAATGGAATGCCCATGACATCAAGCATCGGATGCGGCACATGGGGAGGAAATGCAACATCGGAAAATGTAAATTTACGACATTATATGAATGTTACCTGGGTATCTAAGGAAATACCTGAGGACAGACCAAGCGATGAAGAATTGTTTGGGGAGTTCTATGAACCTGAAAGGGAAGGAAAACTATAAAGGAGGTAATTTATTTGAAAAGATTAGTATCAGAGCAAATGGTAGAATATCTTGAAAGACGTAATGTAGAATATATATTTGGTTTATGCGGTCATACAGTAATCGGTTTTTTGGATGCATTGTCAAGAAGCGAAAAACTCAAGTATATATCTTTTAGAAATGAGCAGCTTGCAACCATGGCTGCCGATGGTTATGCAAGAATCAAAAAAAAGGCGGGAGTTGTACTTTGCCACTTAGGTCCCGGTTTGGCAAATACCGTTACAGGAGTAGCCAATGCTTCTTTTGATTCAATACCTATGGTTGTTATTGCCGGGGATGTTCCAAGATATTATTATGGAAAGCATCCACATCAGGAAGTTAACCTTCATTCGGATGCCTCTCAATATGAAATACTTAAGCCAATTGTAAAAAGAGCCTGGAGAATTGATGATGCAGAAGCATTGCCTGAAATTTTAGATAAGGCTTTCAGACTTGCTGAAAGCGG
>DNNJ01000394.1 GCA_003487955.1 Clostridiales bacterium
ATCCCAACCAATACATCCAACCGCATGATGAGTCTTACCATGCAGGACAATAAAAATGTTGGCCATTGGATAGTAACAGCTGCGTTGGATACAAAAGCCCATAAAACAAGATAAGTATGAAAAGGAAATAACTGTCAAAAGAGCCGGAAAAGTAGGACAAATTTAACCTAATAAAAGAGGTGTGCAAAATGAAAATAAGTACAAATAATTTAGTACCCATTTCTGATGCAAATCAGAACTTTTCACAGGTGGCCAAACGGGTTGATAAGGATGGATCGGCTATTATTATGAAAAATAACAAACCACGCTACTTGCTTGTTCCATTTCAGCAGGCAGAAAGAGAACAGAATGAAGAAGATGATGTTTTTGAAATTACGCAGCGTCTTTTAAAGAAAAATCAGGTTGTTTATAACGAATTGAAAAAGAAGGACAGCTGAGTTTTTAAAGTTCAGCTGTCCTTCTTTAAGTTTATAGCTGCTGCTGTACATATCCAGTAAGTGCTTCGGTTACAACGGCGTTTAGTGTTTGATTGCTGGACTGCGCAATCAAATCCAACTTACGGTGAAGTTCCGGAGTAATCCTAATATTGAAGGAGCCTTTATAGGATTTTTGAGGTTCTTTATGAATGCGCGCGCATAGATCCAGGTAGTCATCAACAGAGGCTTTAAAATCCTGTTTTAGACCTGTAATATCAGTTCCCTCGTAACTGATAGAATCTGCTATTCCAATGACCTGACCAAAAAGGCAATCATCTTCGGCAGAATAGGCAACGGTTCCTCTATAGCCTTTGTACTCTAAATAATTTTTCACTGTATCAGACCATCCTTTCTTAAAGTGTCAATTACAATGTCCAGAACGTATCGTTTTAGTGTTGGCTGCGGATGCGGCTTGTGAAAAGTTATCACAGAATTATTTTTTGAAATGAAGCGGACGCGGGAACCGTTTGGAGCCGTATCTTCATTATAGCCGAATCACCATCTATAAGTATACTGCAATTCATTTGAAATTGCAACTACTATATAGTTGCAAAATAGGGAGGCAAACATGAAAATTCAATATAGTTTGTGGCTGACTTGCATTACAGATGTACTATCATGAAGAAATGCGGAGCAGAAAAAACGTTATCAGAGACATTTCCACAACTTAAAAGAGTATGCAAATCAGAACTTTTCACAGGTGGTCAAACGGGTTGATAAGGATGGGTCAGCTATTATTATGAAAAATAACAAACAACGCTACTTGCTTGTTCCATTTCAGCAGGCAGAAAGAGAGCAGAATGAGGAAGATGATGTTTTTGAAATTACGCAGCGTCTTTTAAAGAAAAATCCGGTTGCTTATAACGAATTGAAAAAGAAGGACAACTGAGCTTTTAAAGTTCAGCTGTCCTTTTCAGGTTGTTAAAATAAATCGGCGTGTGTGCCGGTACGGACCAGCACTAATGTTAAAATGTCTGATTTTATTTGATAAACGAGGAGCCAATCAGAAAGGATGTGGCATTCAAATACATTTTGGTAGTGCTTTGAGTTATTCAAAACATGAACTCGGTAACGTTCCGGCAGGGGTTGCTCATTTGCCAACATAGTAATGACTTTATTCAATAGGGAAAGATTTAGGCCGCGTTTTTTGGCAATTTTATAATCTTTTTTAAATTGTGACTGATATTCAATCTTCAGCATTTAAATCCTCCATCAGTGCGTCAACACTCATAAATGGACCATGAAGATTTTGGCCACTTATGGCATCGTCGATGGCAGCTTTTGTAACGCTATTTGGAGTATCGAGTTGTAATGGGAATGGAATGCTATGCGTGCGAATAACTTGCCGTAAAAAAATATTCACTGCAGTGGTTGTATCCATTCCTAGTTCAGAGAAAATTTCCTGCGCTTGCTTTTTAACCTCACTGTCCATACGGATATTCATACTGGTACTACTCATACAATCACACTCCTTTATACATATTATTATACTGTATTATATGCATAATGTAAATACAATAGACGCAATAAATGAAAATATGCGATTATTTTTATAATAGCTGTGAGGAGGTAAACATCCAATATAGTTTGTGGTTGAACTGGGTATGTATCGAGATGCAGAAAAAGCCCAATGGTTGTACGGATATTTAGAAAATTTGCACGGGTGCAGCGAGTATGGTTGGTATCTGCAGCATATTAAGTGTCCGTCTCATTGCACGCAACTCATTTCAAAGACTTGGAATTACTGCGAAGCTATGAGAGATTCAAACTTTAACCGAAATGATTGACGTTTTGACTGTATAAAACTTATTTTCAGAAAACATTTGCTCTATGAAACTTACAATTATAAGGAGATAAAACCATGAAACTAATTATTGCAGAAAAGCCAGAACTTGGTCGTGCTATTGGTGCGGCGCTCAACCTTTCCCCAGCAGCGGGCGGAACTATGACCGGAAGTGAATATACGGTGGTCTGGGCCTTTGGTCACCTAATGGAACTGGAAGAGCCGGAAAAGCTGGACTCCAAATATAAGAAGTGGAACCTTGCAGACCTGCCCATGTATTTTGACCCGTGGCCGTCCGTTGCCATTGACGGTAAAGCGGACCGACTTGCACAAATCGGACAACTTATCCAACAGGCCGATAGCATTATTCATGCCGGTGATCCGGATGATGAGGGACAGTATCTGATTGATGAAATTCTGGACCATTTTCATAACACAAAACCGGTGCTGCGCGTTTTTATCAATGACAATACACCCTCCGAAATTCAAAAAGCCTTTTATCAGCTGCAGCCAAACGAAAAC
>DNNJ01000037.1:0-958 GCA_003487955.1 Clostridiales bacterium
AATATGAAAAATGTATTAGCAGATACAGATATGAGGGATTCTATCTCTAAAGCAACTAAAGAAGATAACAATAAACAGTAGGATGTGATTAAATGGAAGGACTGATAATTCTTGTTATCTGGGTAATGATAAACTCTTTTATTAAAGGTGCTATTAAAAAAAACAATGATGGAAAAACTAAAACAATAACTAATCAACAAAAAAGAAAAAATGTTTTTGGCACATTTATGGAAGACTTAGAAAAACAAATCCAAAGTGAAAAAGAAAAGCAAAGATCAGAACGACCGACACAATGGGGACAACCGGCACAACCATCCATGTTGTCAGATCGACCGGTACAACCATCCATATTGTCTGATCTCCCTAAATCAAAAGCCCCATCAAAGCCAGCAACGCTCCCCAAACCTGTAGGCTTAGAAATTGATTATATTGGTGGAGATGAAGAGATAGGAGGAATTAACGAAGCTGGTTTTTCTAAAGGATCAAAGAATAATATAGGTTTAGACATAAAGAGAGATATATTAAAAGGTATCATATATTCTGAAATTTTGTCAGAACCAAAGAGTTTAAGAAAATAAGCGCACCTTAATTTTCAAAAATATTTTTATAAATGGTTATAAATTTAAGTAATATTCAAATAATAAGTTGGATATTACTTTTATTTTAAGGAGATGTTTATGAAAAAATTATTGTATATTACAGTTAATTCAAAGCCTGAAAATTTATCATCAAGTAAAACTGTAGGAAGGATATTTGTAAACAGGTTTATTGAAAAATATCCTGAATTTGAAGTAGAAGAATTAGATTTGTATAAAGAGCATGTACCCAGGCTGGAATATGAATATTTTGAAAGCAGAAACTGTATTGTGAGCAAAGAAGCTGCAAGTAAACTATCAGAAAAACAGCAAAGAGAAGTTCAGAAAATCCACAAATTGTGCAAACAATTTATTGAAGCAGA
>DNNJ01000037.1:1212-3707 GCA_003487955.1 Clostridiales bacterium
GAATATATAGATTGCATAGTACAAGAGCATATGACAATAAGCTTTCCTGAAAAAGGTGGAAAACCGAAAGGACTTCTATATGACAAAGATAGAGCAGCGGTATATATTCAATCCTCAGGCGGAGATATAACATGGATGATGAGACCAGTATTTAACAGAGGACTGAATTATATTGAAGATATTATGAAGTTTATTGGTATTAACAAATTTGAAACACTTTTAGTAGATGGAACAGGCTATACAGAAGAGGAAAGAATAGCTGCAATTGAAAAAGCTAAAGGAAAAATAGATAGGGTTATTGAAAAAATTTATGTAAAGGATCCGTTGTTAGTTTAGTGTGATGCAATGAAATTTTTTATGCCAAGCAGAGTAATATTTACTCCTTCAAGTTTAGATTATCCCTTAGGTAGAGAAATATATAATTTTTTTCAAAACGAACCTGTAGAAATAATCAAAGCAACATCAAGAAATGCAGCACGTTATATTCCCGGCACAACTCCTGCTGAAAAATATGCCAATTCTAAGAGAACTATATTGATTACAACAAACACAAACAAAAAGCTTGATATTTGCAGGCCTTCTGCAGATTATCAGTTTTCTCTTGTAAGCAATTGTCCCGGTAATTGTGAGTATTGTTACCTTCAGACCACTCAAGGAACTAAACCATATATAAAAGTCTTCGTTAATTTAGAAGATATTTTTGATGTTATAAAACAACATATTAAGCAGGATGAAACGATTACTACCTTTGAAGCTGCCAGTTTAGGAGACCCTTTATCTTTAGAACATATTACAGGTTCTATAGCAAAAACAATTGAGTTTTTTTCCGGTCTTGAAAAGGGTAGACTTAGAGTAGTAACAAAATTTAACAATGTTGATTCTCTTTTAAACCTTAAGCACAATAAACATACCCGGTTTAGAATAAGTATAAATACTAATTATGTTTTAAATAATTTTGAACACAATACCGGAAGCATGGATGAAAGGATAGAGGCATTAGTAAAGCTTGCTAATGCGGACTATCCTATTGGTTTTCTGGTTGCACCCTTAATGGTATACAATAATTGGAAAAAAGAATATTATGAGCTTTTTGAAATAATAAAAAACCATTTAGGAAGTGACTTATGTCAAAAAGAAATCACATTTGAGTTAATTCAGCATAGATTTACAGCTGTGGCTAAAGACCTCATACTTCAAAGATTTCCTAAAACACAACTTGATATGGAAGAGGAAAATAGAAGCTTGAAGTGGGGCAGATTTGGAAGGTTTAAATATGTCTACCCTAAAGAACAAGCTGAGGAAATTAAGGAATATTTATCATCCTTGATACAAGAAAGGTTTCCCAAGGCAGATATTAAATATTTTACATAGTTCCTCGTAGAAGTTATAATAGTAATAAATGTTTAATTATTTTGAGAGGATTGAAATATGACTTCTGATATTATATCTATAAAAGAATTAAAAATAGATAAGGGTAACAATATGAAAATAGTGAAGAGCTGATACAGCATCTTGATTCAATCGATTAAAATCTGCTTCAAAAAAGTACCCGCCGGGTACTATAAAATAAAAAAACTCTACTGTATACTGGTTATAGTAGTGTTTTTTTGTAGAGGTAAAAAAAATGAGTCAGATAAAAAGTGTAACGCCAAGAGATGATTACAAACTTGAGGTTTTATTGGAAAACGGCAGCACCTAACATGGGCAACTGCTACTTTTCCTTAAATATGAATTTAAATTATAAATCCGAAATTATTCAACGGCAAAAGACATTGTTAAATTAAAGTTTTCTTGCTATAATAAATTTATATTTAAGTAAGATCATGTTTTATAAAAAGTATAAGCAATACTCAAATATTAAAAGGAGGAGGCTGTTAATTGAACAAAATGATTAATATTAGGAATGAAGAAGAAAAAGATTATGAAAGAGTAGAAGAAATCACAAGAGAAGCATTTTGGAATATATATATTCCAGGGTGCATGGAACACTATTTGGTTCATGTTATGCGCTCTCACAAAGACTTTCTGCCTGAGCTTGATTTTGTGATTGAAGTTGATAAACAGATAATCGGTAATATTATGTATACGAAAACAAAGCTTGTTGATGAGTCAGGGGAAGAAAAAGACATACTTACTTTCGGTCCGGTCTCCATTTTGCCGAAATACCAGAGAAAGGGGTATGGGAAAAAACTGATGGAATATTCTTTTGAAAAGGCAGCTTCAATGGATTATGATATAATTGTAATATATGGGAACCCGAATAATTATGTAAGCAGGGGTTTTAAAAGCTGTAAAAAGTACAATATCTCCCTTGAGAATGGCACATATCCGTCGGCTATGATGGTAAAAGAACTCAAACCGGATATCTTGGACGGAAGAAAGTGGATTTACTATCAAAGCCCTGTATTTGACATAGACGAACAAGAAGCAGAACGCTTTGACGAAGGTCTAAAAAGCTTAGAGAAAAAATATCAGCCAAGTCAGGAAGAATTTTA
>DNNJ01000037.1:3914-4122 GCA_003487955.1 Clostridiales bacterium
CAGGAAGAATTTTATATTCACAGTCATTCAATTATACAGTGAATATAGAAAATAAAAATCCTTAGATATGAAAATAATGTAGATGCCCATATAAAGAGAACAATTAACCCTAATTTTTCTTGAATTAGAACTTTATTTTGCTGCAAATTAACATGTTAATTTGTATTGTAATTCAATTATATATGGATTATAATATTGTAAAAGGAGA
>DNNJ01000040.1:0-2109 GCA_003487955.1 Clostridiales bacterium
ACATTAAGAAGAAAACAGTTTGATGTAAAAGAATTCAGCATGCATCACTTGGATGAAAACAATTCAGTTTTTAAGGTTACTTTAGAAGATGAAAAAAGAAACAGTTTTGACAGAGCAATTCTTCAAATGCAAAAGCTTGTAGATGTTTATGATGTATCAGAGTATTTGTAGAAATTTATGGATTACAATAAAAAAATATAAAATTCGGAGGAAGATAAAGAAATGGGAAGAATGTATTATGATAAAGATGCAGATTTAAAGGTGCTTGGAGGAAAAACAGTGGCTATTGTGGGATATGGGAGCCAAGGACATGCTCACGCTTTAAATCTTAAAGAAAGTGGAGTAAATGTGGTGGTAGGACTTAAGGAAGGAAGCAAATCAAAAGCAAAAGCAGAGTCTCACGGACTTACTGTAAAAACTGTAGCAGAAGCAGCTAAGGAAGCAGATGTTGTAATGGTTTTGGCACCGGATACAGCGCAGAAAAAAATATATGAAGAATGTATAGCACCAAATTTGAAAGAGGGAGATGCGCTGGGATTCGCACATGGATTTAACATTCATTTCCATCAGATTGTTCCCCCCAAAAATATTGATGTGTTCATGGTGGCACCAAAAGGTCCCGGACACTTGGTAAGAAGAACTTATGTAGAAGGTATGGGAGTTCCCAATGTATTTGCCGTACATCAAGATTTTACGGGTAAGTGCAAAGAGCTGACCCTTGCTTATGCAAAGGGGATCGGAGGAACAAGAGCAGGAGTTATTGAAACTACTTTTAAAGAAGAAACGGAAACGGACTTATTCGGTGAGCAGGCTGTTTTATGCGGTGGAATTACGGAACTTATCAAAGCAGGATTCGAAACATTGACAGAGGCAGGGTATCAGCCGGAAATTGCATATTTTGAATGTCTTCACGAAATGAAGCTCATTGTTGATTTGATTTATGAAGGCGGGTTTGAGAATATGAGATATTCTGTAAGTGAAACTGCTGAGTATGGTGATTATATAACAGGACCAAAAATCATAACAGAAGATACGAGAAAAGAAATGAAGAATATATTGAAAGATATTCAAGATGGAACATTTGCCTATGATTGGATATCAGAAAACAATGCAGGACAACCCAGATTTCTTGCCATGAAAGATATGGCATTGGAACATCCAATCATTGAAACAGGTAAAAAATTAAGGTCAATGATGTCATGGATAAATAAACCTGCAGAGGGACAAGAATAAAAAGGAATGGTGTAAACATGAAATTATCAGGCTCTCAAATAATATTAAAAGTTTTGAAAGAAAAGGGTGTCGATACCTTGTTCGGATACCCCGGAGGAGCTGTTATACCTTTCTTTGATGCTCTATATGATGAGCTTGATTATTTCAAGGTATACAGACCTGCTCATGAACAAAACGGAGTTCACGCGGCAGACGGATATGCGAGAAGCACCGGCAAATTAGGAGTGTTTATTGCTACTTCAGGACCCGGCGCAACAAATACAATAACAGGCATTGCCAATGCATATATGGACTCAGTACCATTGCTGGTTATATGCGGTCAGGTTGCCAATGCTTTAATTGGGAAGGATTCATTTCAAGAAGTTGATATAACCGGAATGACCCTTTCTGTAACAAAACACAGCTACATGGTAAGAAATATAGAAGATTTGGAAGAGGCTATGAAAGAAGCTGTTGAAGTTGCTATGGAAGGAAGACCGGGACCTGTTCTGGTGGATGTTCCAAAGGATGTTTTTTTAACTTCCTATGAGTATAAAGGAAACACTGAAACACTCAATACTGAGAACATAGTGCCGAATGAGCAGAAATTAAATATGGCTGCTGAATTGATAAATAATGCCGAGAGACCGGTTATTTATGCCGGCGGAGGCGTGAGAATATCCAAAAATGATTCACTTTTAGTGAAGTTTGCCGAGAAAACAGGAATTCCTGTGTGCAACAGCTTTATGGGATTAGGCACAATTCCAAGAAATAATAAATTATCTCTTGGATTTGTAGGTATGCACGGCTCAATGGAAACAAACATAGCTGTTACAAATTGTGATTTATTGATAGCTATGGGGGCAAGATTCAGCGACAGAGTTATAGGCAGCCCTG
>DNNJ01000040.1:2411-5005 GCA_003487955.1 Clostridiales bacterium
CTTCTTGGAAGTATGAGGGATATATTGACAAAGCTTTTGGATAGGGCAGAGGAAAAAGACAGAAGCAGCTGGCTTGAAGAAATTATGTCCAAAAAGCTGAAAAAAGATATTGAAGGACTCTTCGTACCGGAAAATATTTTCAAAGAAATTAATAAACACTACAAGGAAAACACAATAGTTGCAACAGATGTAGGTCAGCACCAAATGTGGACAGGACAATTTTGGCAGTTTAACAAATCCAATGAATTTTTAACGTCCGGAGGATTGGGAACCATGGGTTATGGAATTGGTGCAGCCATAGGCGCTCAAGTTGGAAATCCCAACAAGAAAACCATCCTTGTAACCGGGGATGGAAGTTTTAGAATGAATTGCGAGGAATTGGTTACTATTGCAAAATATAAGCTTCCGGTAAAAATAGTGATGTTTAACAACAATTCATTGGGTATGGTAAGGCAGTGGCAAAGAATGTTCAGCAATGCACGATATTCTGAAACAGACAATTATGACGATGTGAATTATCAAATGCTTTGTGGCGCATACGGCATAAAAGCATATAAGGCTTCTTCGATGGTTGAATTAGAGAAAATACTAATGGAAACAGATAATTTAAACGAACCAATTTTCTTAGAGTGCAAAATTGACCAAGACTGTAGTGTCTATCCCATAGTACCGCCGGGAAGACCTATAGATGAACTATTAATAACAGGATAGTATTGAGGTAGTAAAATGACAAAAAATATATTGGCAAACTTAATAATATACAGAAGTTTATACTTTGATGAAATAATCAGTAAGTATATGGAGCTATATAATAATCGGAACCAAGAAGATGATTGTCACAGTTCCTATTATGAAATATGCAGCTTATTGATTAATAACGGATATTATTCCTTAAATGACTATATTTCAAGAAAGATAATATCAGACGAAAATATTTTTAGTTTAAGTTGTGAAAAAGGCGTAAAAATAAATGATGTGGTTAGGAAGGCTGTTTTACACGATATTTCCATATTAAAAAGTTTAAGTATGCCCTTAAAAGTAATATTGGAAAAAGTGTCGGATGCAAATAATTTTATTAATTACAAAAACACGGAAGAATTGACATATATCTTTAATAATAACAGCGCTGAAAATATATATAAATACTTATACAATGAATATACGGTTAACGGCTGCGGAGAATATAGAAATAACCATGCATTCAGCATAAATGAAGATGGCTTTTTAATACCTGTTTATGATTTTAATCCGATGGTTATGGAAAATATTTTTGGTTATGAAAGACAAAAAAGTAAGGTTATTGAAAATACAAAGAGGTTTGTATCCGGCCAATATGCATTAAATACTTTATTGGTGGGAGACAGCGGAACGGGCAAGTCAACTACAGTAAAAGCATTAATACCTATGTTTAAGGATAAGAAACTGAGATTGATTGAAGTAGCAAAGGAAAAGCTAAGTTATATTCCAAAAATAGTTGAAGCTCTTAAAAACAGAGGTATGTATTTCATTATTTTCATAGATGACTTGTCATTTGAAACAAATGAGGACAGTTATAAATATTTGAAATCGGTTGTTGAGGGCAGCATATATGAACAACCGGATAATATTTTATTCTATGTTACTTCTAACAGAAAGCATTTAATAAGAGAAAATCATGTGGAAAGAGAAAATGAAGTTCATGTAAGGGATGCAATAAATGAACAAACTTCATTGTCAGACCGTTTCGGGCTGACTGTACTATATGATGAAGCCAATCAAGACGAATATTATACCATTGTTTTAGGACTGGCAAATGAATTTAAATTAGAGTACGAGAAAGACACACTGCTATCTGAAGCCAAGAGATTTGCTTATGAAAATGGAGGCAGAACAGGCAGGACGGCAGTACAGTTTATAAAAACATTTAACTGATATGGCACTCAGGGGACGGGATTTCCCTGAGTGTTAATTCCTTAAGGATGTCCTCCTCCATATACCCTCTTCCTTAGCTGGTGAGATGCATTTACAAACAATATTGATAAAAATATAATGACAGCAATTGTTCTTGTATTATATGGTATGGCATAAACCAGTACTTCCATTACAGGATGCACAAAGTAAACCAGCAAAAGGGCTATTATTCCCCAAAGCAATGAGAATTCAAGGCATATATAGGAATGCAGATTTAACGTATATGCACTGTAATCCCACAACTTACAATGAAATACCTTGTCAAGCATTCTTCCGACAATATATTCAATCAGCGTGACCAAAAAAATGCTTCCTGCAGTTGCGGCTATCAGTGTCAGTAAGGGGCTGCTTATTGACAATTCACACAATATATAAATTTCTATTATTAATAATGCGCAGATTCCATATAATGGGCAAAACCCATTTGTGAGGGCTCCCCTGCTTATATAAACCTTTTTGTCCGCAAGGCTTCTAAAAACTGTTTCAAGTAAAAATCCCAAAAACCCGTATACTAAAAAAAACAACAATAAATCCGTTATATTGTAATACATATTCTCACTCCTTGAAATGTATTCTTTGGAGTAATTTAAGAAATATGCTTTTATATATATGCCAATTTATGTTTTGTATTATTGAATTTTCCA
>DNNJ01000040.1:5227-6683 GCA_003487955.1 Clostridiales bacterium
TGTTTCTATATTGCAGATTTAAGTTTTTCAATCATTTCATCAACGTGTTCCTTAGTGATAATAAGCGGAGGAAGAAGTCTTATAGTGTTTTTGCCTGCGGATATTATTAACAAGCCAAGCTCTTGAGCTTTTAGTATAATATCATTTACAGGATAAGAAAATTCAATTCCCTGCATAAGACCCATGCCTCTTCTTTCAACAATACAATCATATTCATCAATTAGCTTATCAAGTTCATTTTCAAAATAAGGTGCAATTTTATTTACGTGATTGATAATATTAGAGGACTCAAACAAATCCAATACTTTGCTTACAGCACAGCAAACAAGGGGGTTGCCTCCATAGGTAGTTCCATGGTCTCCGGGAACCATTGCAGAGCCCGCCTTTTCATTGGCAAGGAACGCGCCTACAGGTACACCGCATCCCAAGGCTTTTGCAGCTGTTATTATATCAGGAGTGACTCCGTATTGATGAAATGCAAACAACGAGCCTGTCCTGCCCATGCCGCATTGTATTTCATCAAAAATCAATAATATATCATTTTCCTCGCATAATGCTTTAACACCATGCAAAAATTCATGGGTTGCAGGGTAAATTCCGCCTTCACCCTGCACAGGTTCAATTATTATTGCACATGTTTTTTGTGTAATTTGATTTTTTACGCTTTCCAAATTATTAAAATCTGCAAATTTTATTCCTTCAATCAAGGGTTTGAATGCTTTTTGATATTCATTGTTTCCTGTTACCGACAGCGCACCAAGGCTTCTTCCGTGAAATGAATTATTCATTGAAATAATTTCATGATCCGTTGAGCCATCCCTGTTATATGCATACTTCTTAGCTAGTTTTAATGCTCCCTCTATTGCTTCGGTTCCGCTGTTTGTAAAAAACACTCTTTCTAATCCTGCTGCTTTTGTAAGCTTGTTTGCAGCTTCAATAGCAGGCATATTGTAATATAAATTTGTGGTGTGTATCAGTTTATCAAGCTGTGACTTTAATGCATCATTGTATTCCTTGTTGTTGTAGCCTAATGCAAACACGGCAATTCCCGCTGCAAAATCAAGATATTTTTTCCCTTCTGTGTCGTATAAATAAACGCCATCGCCTTTATCCAATATGATTTCATATCTTTTATAGGTATGCAGCAGGTTGTTTTCAGCTTGTTCCATATAATTGATTTTATTCATTGTGCTTCCCCCTGACATTTTAATATCATTGTTCCCATAATTTTATTTAAGAAAAATTCATTCAGCAATGAGTGCTGTACCCTTCCGTCTAATATATGAACGTATGAAACACCATTCTCTACTGCATCTATGCAATTAGTCAATTTTGGAAGCATTCCGCCTGCTGCAAACCCGCTTCCCAAAAATTCCCTTGCTTGTGGCACGGTTAATTCAGATATCAGTGAAGCCGGATCGTTGGGGTCCTTGCATACACCTTGAATCCCTGTAAG
>DNNJ01000157.1:0-763 GCA_003487955.1 Clostridiales bacterium
TTTGTCGCTGGGGGCGCATGATCTCCAAAAGCTCGGCGGCGATGTCCATTTAAAATTAACCACCGGCACCGAGCGATTCTGGCCCATTGGCACTAATGAGCTATCTCCGGTCAAACCCGGCGAATATGCATATGTTGATGATGATAACGATATTATCTGCCGCCTTGAGGTTCGTCAGGTAGAAAAGACCAAGGTATTACCGGATACGACAGCTTGTTTTTTCATAGTCCAGGGAAATCCCGCTACCAGCCCGGCCTGCCTGCAAGCTGCCTGTACCGAACTGATTGAACTAATCACCAGATTCTGCGGCGGGCAGGAACGTATGCTGTATAAAACCTGGTAATCCACCTGTGTTATATTTTCAAGCGTCTAACACCGAATCTAACTTTCATTTTCCTTTGATGCTAGTTAATAGAAGCAAGGTGTTGGCATTTATAGGCAGTGATTTTCTGTGGGTATTCCTGCATTTATACCCATTATTTTTCTTATATGGTCCTCTTGGGAAGGATAGCGGCTGCAAGTTAGCGAAATCTCCATATCAGTATGAATTGTGGAGTGAGTTGCTATGCTTGCCGCTGTTAACCCTTTAGTAATAACCGGAATAGATGCCAGAGTGGTAAAGTTGAGGTCGAACTAATGCTGGGGCTGCCCGGATCCGATATAGTTGGTTCAAAAAACGTTAGAAAGCATTCACTTTTATCGTGCTTGTTACAGACATCAATTCTATGAGCTTGTACTTACTCGCCGATCTTCTCCTTTGCTC
>DNNJ01000157.1:1021-1621 GCA_003487955.1 Clostridiales bacterium
TCTATAATTTCCTCTTATCATCTTTGCGAAGCCAACAAAAAGAACGTCCCTCTGTTGGCTAATATTTATTTTTACCGTGTGGTTTATAAGAAAAGTCATATATTATCCAAACGTCTTTTTTATTTTTGTTAAGCAGAAAAGTTGCCTCTGTTGAAAAGGTTGTACGTCTATTTATATCGGTAATAGTATGTGTCATTAATAAATCAACCTTAGCTTCATTTTCCTTAATATCTACACTTTTTATTGAGTCTACTTTACAAGCGGATACAACTTGCATCTTTTTATCGTATTCCAGGGTTTCTAATCTATCTTCATCTTTGTTTTTAAAAAAGTATTTTTCTTGAAGCTCTGGTGAAAAGAAATCCTTACCCTGTAGACCATCGTAAGTATCCCATGAATAATTATTACAAATTTGAATAACTTTAATCATATGTTTAGCCAATTTTTTATGCTCCATATACTCCCCCCCAAAATAAATCAATAAAAAAATAACTGGAATAATAATCAGTAAGTAGAAAACTATTATTCGTGATTTAAATTGTATCATCATTTTACCTCCATTAATAAGCTATAAATAGCCGTGTAGAAACGTTTCTACAC
>DNNJ01000157.1:1910-2762 GCA_003487955.1 Clostridiales bacterium
TTTCTACACGGCTATTTATAGCTAAGGTTCGTAATAGTAAGGTGTATCGTTGTAATCTATGGCAGTATTTGTTGGCGGAATTGAGGCAAGGTTAAAATAGGAGCCTGTAGCTCTTTATACCGCCAAGAAATTCCCCTGCTTTCAGTTGCAACTTGCTTAATTTTTTAGTGTTACTGTCCCGGAGTCAATTCTAAATTTACCAATTATAGTTTTCCCATCAGAGGCATACAGCGGTATCACCCGAGATTTACCAGCATGTTCTTTTTGATATTTCAGAGCTTGCTCTGGATTTTTTACCCCATAATCATCGTTTAGGTCTTTGTGAAGCACATATCCCACAGTACCATCTACACCTTCTGCCAAAATTAAATCTGTTCTGTTTCCGAGGAAGTAGAATATAAAGCTAAGCCGTATGTTGTGGTAATTATAAGGTGAGTAGCCCTGGGGAGTTTCACCCCAAGGCCCTCTCAGAACCGGACTTGAACCTCTCAGCTCATCCGGCTCCCATTATCCAGCCGCAGGTCTAATCCCCATTTGCCAATGCACAAATAACTTCGGTTCACGCCTGGCAATTTTGCCGAGCCAATACGTCGCCCGACGCTTGTGAATGGCAAATTTCTTAAACTTTCGTTGCGCCCAGCGTACTAAGGCCCGGTCCATGTGCCTGAGCACAGAGTACAGTTCCGACTTGTAAAAGCGACCATAATAGTTAACCCAACCTCTGATTACCGGATTAAACATACGCGACAAGTCTTCAAGTGTCTTATCCGGTTTCAAGTGCATGCGCCAATCATGAATGGCCTGACGCATGGCCTTTTTCGCTTTGTTGCTAACTGCCGGAGTAAAGTTGAC
>DNNJ01000273.1:0-3894 GCA_003487955.1 Clostridiales bacterium
GCAGAAAATATATTTTCCATGGGCTTGCCAATATTTTCTCTTCTGTGGGCAGTTAAAAGTATTACTTTTTTATTTTCAAAATCTATATTATTGATAATTTCTTCTTCAAATTTATAATTTTCATCTATAACCCAGCTTAATGCATCAATGGACGTGTTTCCTGTTATAAATATTTTATTTTCGTCATAGCCTTCTCTTAAGAGATTATTCTTAGATGTTTCTGTCGGAGCAAAATGAAGCTCCGTGAGTACACCTGTCATCATTCTATTGGCTTCCTCCGGATAAGGCGAATACAAATTGCCGCTTCTCAGTCCCGCTTCCACATGTCCTATTTTCACCTGATGATAAAAAGCAGCAAGAGCACCTGAAAATACCGTTGTTGTATCTCCCTGCACCAATATTAAATGAGGTTTGAAATCTTCTATTACTTCTTCTAATCCTGTTAATGCCCTGCATGTAATTTGAGTAAGTGTTTGACCGCTTTCAAATATATTTAAATCATAATCAGGTTCAATATCAAAAATTCTCAGTACTTGGTCAAGCATATCCCTGTGCTGAGCAGTTACGCAAATTCTTGATATAAAATTATCCTCATCCTTTTTTAAAGCCTTCACTATAGGAGCCATTTTTACTGCCTCCGGACGGGTGCCGAATACTACCAAAACCTTAATTTTATCCATATTTCCTCCTATTGTTCTTTTCTGACAAACAGCCCTGCTTTTTTTGCAAATATAAATGCAGCTATAACCACTGCCGTAGCAACTGTCAATCCAATGAAGGGGTCTGCATCTGCTATTATTATCGAAACTATTCCCAAAAGCATGCTTATAAAATACATAATTAAAACTGTCTGCCGTTGATTAAGTCCAACCCCCATAAGCTTATGATGAAGATGGTCTTTATCCGCTTCCATTATAGGTTTTTTATTTATATATCTTCTTATAATTGCAAATGCAGTATCCAATATAGGCACACCCAATGCAAACACGGGAACAGCCAATGCAACGACTGCAACACTCTTTACCATACCCGAAACAGATGTAACCGCAAGCATGTATCCCAATAACAGCGAGCCTGTATCTCCCATGAAAATCTTTGCCGGATTAAAGTTAAAAGGCAGAAATCCAAGAGAGGCACCTGCAATAATTGCACACTGCATCACAATAAAGTCATGTCCCAATCTTGCTGCAGTAAATAAAAGAGTGGTGGCTGCAATGCTGGCAACCCCTGAAGCAAGACCATCAAGTCCGTCTATTAAATTTATGGTATTTGTAATACCCACTAACCAAAATAATGAAATAGCAAAAGACAACCAGTCGAACAAGTAGCTCATACCTGTTTCCGAAAGAGGATTTGTTATAAAATGTATCTGTACACCGCCTCTTATTGCTATTAATGCTGCAAAAATCTGTGCTAAGAGTTTAATTTTTGCAGGCATGCCGTACATATCATCAACGACCCCTGCAAGCACAATCACTGTTGCACCCGCCATAATATGGTAGTTGGTGGTATTGTGAGGCATGTAAACAAACATGCATGCCATTATTGATACATATATTGCAAGTCCTCCAAAGTAAGGCATTGGTTTATCGTGGATTTTTCTTGTTTCCTTAGGCATATCCAATGCTCCCACCTTTATTGCAAGCCTTCTTGCACACGGGGTCATTACGAATGATATAATAACAGCAGATATGAAAGCTATTAAATTTGCAGTCATTATTTTTCCTCTTCTTTAGAAATTTCTATATCCATAATTTTGTTTACCCTGTTTTCATGTCTTCCGCCTTCAAATTCAGTTGAAAGCCACACATCAATAATAGCTGTGGCAAGGCATATACCTGTTACCCTGCCGCCCAATGCAAGCATATTAGCATTGTTGTGCATTCTCGACATTCTTGCCATATATTCATTGGTGCACAATGCACATCTTATTCCTTTAACCTTATTTGCTGCAATAGAAATACCTATTCCGGTTCCACAAATAATAATGCCCCTATCGGCTTCTTTATCAGCTACCATCAATGCAGCTTTTTTCCCGTAATCAGGGTAATCAACGGACTTTGTATCATAAACACCTATGTCGTTTATATCATAACCCTTTTTTATCAAATGTTCCTTAATTGCTTCCTTTAATTCAAATCCTCCATGGTCACTTGCCAATACTATTTTCATGATTCCTCCAGCTTATTTAAATTTTTTAGTATCTTAATTAATTCCTTCTCAATTTCATCTCTGCTATCTTTATAAAAATTGTAATCTCTGCCATAAGGGTCATTAATATCAGTACCTGTCAATTTTTCACCGCTTAATTTTGCGGCAAACTCCTTCAAAGTAAAAAGACACGGGGACGTTTCATCCGTCTTAGATTTAAAATAATCCTCAATGCTAAGTTTATGGCTTAAAGTCATTGTCAATATTAAATCTGCCTTATTAATCTCATCAAGCAGCTGCCTTGCTCTATGTGCGGTTATATCAATTCCCTTTTCTTTTAATGATTTTATCGCCTTTTCATTGGCATGCTCCCCGGGAAAAACACTGAGCCCGGCAGAAGAAACAATAATATTATCAATATTGTTTTTCTTAAGCATATCCTTAAAGATACCTTCTGCCATAGGGCTTCTGCATGTATTTCCTGTACAAACAAACAAAATATTCATATTATACCTCGATTGTTTCGCTGGCTGACTTGCCGAGCCTATTCATTATAGCCTTACCAAGGCCCTTTTCATCAATTGCTTCTGCAAGTATTACCGCTGCTCCCATATGGTCAAAGTCTCTTAAACCCTTAAATAGATTTGACGAAATTGTAAGCAGTTTTGTTCTGTCTCCAATGCAAATATTTATTTTCCCCTTATAAAATTCTTCTGTTTGAGCAGTTGACATAATTCCCGTCTTAAATCCCAAAGATGTAAATTTATCATAATCTTCATTGATTTTTTCTGCAACTTTTTCAGTTTTGCCTTTATATAAAATAACTTTTGCCTTTGGAGAATAATGCCTGTATTTCTGTCCCGGTGATTTTGGAATAACTGTTTCTTCGCTTTTAATAATTGCAGGGTCATATGTACATTCACCAACAACACTTATTATATCCTCCCGGGTTACTCCGCCGGGTCTTAATATCATCGGGACTGAGCTTGTCATATCCACAACTGTTGATTCAAGGCCGATATAAGTACTTCCTCCGTCAATAATCATATCCACCTTTCCCATCAAATCTTCTATCACGTGAGAAACTTCCGTAGGACTTGGTCTGCCTGATATATTTGCACTGGGCGCCGCAATGGGTTTTTTGCTTTCCTTTATTAAAGCAAGTGCAATTTTATTTACAGGCAGTCGTATGGCCGCCGTGTTTAATCCTGCTGTAATTTTATCTGATAATATTTTCTTTTTATATAAAACCATAGTGAGAGGCCCGGGCCAGAATTTTTCCGCCAAAAGCTCCGCATTTTCCGGCACCACCAGGGCTAAATCATACAATTCATGAAATTCTGCAATATGTACAATTAAAGGATTATCCTGGGGCCGTCCCTTTGCCTTAAATATTTTATCAACAGCTTCGTCATTAAATGCATCAGCACCGATTCCATAAACTGTTTCCGTAGGAAAAACAACAATTCCACCTCTGTTTATAATATCTGCAGCTTCCCTAATAATATTATAATCTATATTTTCAGGGTCAACCTTTACTACCTTTGTATTTATTTTGTTTTCCATCATATACCTTCTTCTTGCTGTAAATTCGAAGGGGGACACACCTTCATGGCAAGTAACTCTTTGGGTCAGTCCACGAAGGAATGTCCCCGTTAGTATTATATACTACAATAACTTTATGTACAAGAATTTTACTCCTTAATGTTTTTTTAATTTCTTAAATCAGTTGAAGTGCATATA
>DNNJ01000273.1:4220-4473 GCA_003487955.1 Clostridiales bacterium
GATTATTTGATAATGGGATTTATTTTTGGAGGAATCGGAACTTCAATCGGAGGATTGATTTCCGTACTGATATATAAACCAAGCGATAAAATGATTTCGGGAATTTTAAGCTTTGCAGCGGGAATTATGCTATCGGTAACATCCTTTGACCTCATGCCTCAGGCATATGAAATCGGAGGATTCTTCATAGTTACATTAGGTCTTGCAATAGGCCTTATAATAGTTTTCTTTGCAAATGATATGATTCCGATGG
>DNNJ01000090.1:0-6362 GCA_003487955.1 Clostridiales bacterium
AATCTTCATCTTACAGCCCCCCTGCCAGTTAGTTCAGAACTTATAATCTTCTGGCTATTCCAATAAACTTCTTTTCATGTACTCCTAATTACAGACAACTATGTGCGAAAACAGATCTCCACAATTAGCCTATTCTAAAAATAATGCTCTGCCATTTTCAGCCATCTGGTTGTTTGTATTTTAACCATATACCTTTGCTGACCCGAAGAGGTTTTCTCAATCGTTTGTATAGAATCCTTTGATGTATTGACATAATTCAAAAACAATGTGCCCAGCAAAAGCCGTTGACTTAGAGAAATCTTGTTCCACTCATAGCCTTTAAACAAATCTCTTACAAGAAAAACTTCTCCTTGATTCAGGTTTTTTGTTTCTTTAATCGCAATATTTAGAAGATCATTCACATCCAGCATTAAAAAACCTCCATATAACAACAATGTAAGCAACATTATTAACATGATTATAACACTTGCATGAATTTATTTTCATTAACTTATAAAATTTTATATATAAAAAGAGAACGAAGCTTATAAACTACCGTTCTCTCATAATTGCCTAGTCTCAAATTTACCTTACACTGCGTATAGACATGCCTGAACACTCTAGTCCACGCATGCATTAAACATGTCTACACACTCCATGTCCAAAACAACAGAAACATCAATTTTATTTTTCAAAACCTTATTTCTGAAATCATCACCATCCGTGGTGAAAGTAGTATATCGCGCAAAGTGCTGAAAACTCAGTATTTCTACGTATCTTTCTTTTGCATTCCTATTACACACTCCACATGTGTTCATATTGGTAGCCATAATATCCCATTGAGGGATATAGGCTTTTTTGATATGTAAATAATCCGTGAAGTATGAAAATTAAAAACCAACACGGCGATACCTCCGTTGATGCCGCCGTGTCCTAAAATTGGGTGACTTTAACAAAACCCACCGAAAGTTTTTTAAAATACAATACGGCGGCTAAATTAATTATAATTTCTGTTATACTCTGTAAACCTTTTTCCTACGATAGCCTGTTATAAAGTAAATCAGCAGCCAAGCAACACAATGTATCAACAAAACAGCAAGATATGTGCTTATATTCTGTTCCCGTCCATTCATCATCTCCATTAGCCCATAAAAGGTCGCACTGGACGGAAGTAGGTAGGATAAGATTCTGCCAATACTGTCTGCTGGAACCATCAAATAGAAAAGAATGGGTGGCGCAATGAAAAATATCATAATCATTTTAATATAGACAATGCCTACCATAAGGCCACTGGAAAATCGTCCGATATACATCCCAATCAACGCAGATATAAAGGCAGACAATACAATTAACAACAATAAGGGAAAGAGCTGCCCAATCTCAATTCTCATACATACAAATGCGGTAGCAACGGTAGATAAAATACCACTGACAAGCCCTAAAGAGATTTTTTGAAACACATATTCCTGCTGTGTCATTGGTAATATTTCATTGATAAACGAAATGCCATCCTCTTTTTCTCCGATAATACTCATTGCATTAAAAGTACATCCCATGAACATGGCTGTAACCATGGTTATGGCGATAAGTAATGATTTAAGCAATAAATTATCCCTTTGAGCGGAATGGACTTCAATCGTGACCGCATTCATTGCTTCTCGTTCTTCAAAGAGCTGGGGAAGCTTATCGCCTATGGTTTTGTATAGTTGAAATTCATCTCCAGACAAGATAGCCTTTATCGTACCACCATCCCGAACTACTCCAATCATTTGCGTTGCTGGGTCAATGATCGCTTTTTGCAAGCCATCCATATCCTCATATAATGTTACGCTGCCGTTTTGTTCTACCCAGTCTGCCATTTCTTCGGTCAAGTCATTTTGAACTATACCAAAAGCCATTTCCCCAAGGGTCGAAAAACTCACGTCAGACAACAGATTTATAGCAAGCCCGACAATAACGGGTAGTAAAAAAGACAAGATACACATTTTATCCCGTCGGATATTTTTAAGCTGATAGTATATCCCTCTCATGCTATCCCTCCTTTGCCATTTCCCGTGTCAATGTCTTATGTGCCACCAGGAACAGTGCCACAATGAATACGACACAAACAATGTAATAGACGGTTTCCCCTATGGGCATTTCAAAGTAGGCGTTTTTTATTGCCATGAATAGGTGATACATGGGATGATAGTTAATCCAGTTCCAAGTAATGCTCGTCTGTCCCACAAGAAAAACTGGAGTTGTAATGAAGATAGCAAGGACAAGATATAATAAGGAGAACTGCCTAAAATCCGGTAACCATGCAGCACAAAAGAAGCCTACCAATGCCATAATAATAGAAAGTATAACGGTCTGTACTAAGATGGCAGGAAGTACCGAAAGACCTGTCGCCAATCCAAGATTGATAACTGTTAGCAAAAAGGCAAATACAAGGTCAGCCAGTAAGAACAGTATGAGTTTTGAAAAAATAAACAGGCTCTTACTTATCGGCATTACTCCATGTATCCGTATCACGCCCATATGCTTTTCTTTGAACAGAGTGGAAGCCAATCCCAAGAAACCCACAGCCGCCAACTCAAAAAATAGAAACTCACTTGTGATTTCACGGCGACTTTTCATTTCTTTACTGTTTTGTCCAATCACTTCTGCAGGTGTACTTTGTCCTGGCGATAGAAGGGAGAGGGCATAGGCGGTACGTATTTGGTCTGAGCTGTCCAGTCCTGACGCTACCATAATTATTTTTGGCTCTGCTCCCGTAGCGTCAATTCCAACAGCATATCCGTCGGATGTTCGTAACTGTAATTCCTCCATATTATCTACTCGGATGATTTGACTGGATGCATTTTCTATGCTTTCTGCCGGGTCGAACAGGTAAACGGGATAAATAGCCTGGTCTGTTTTGATATAAACCAAATTGATGTATAGGGAATAAAGGACAAGAGAGCCGATAATAAGCAGCAAAAATTTGCTGGACAACATCATCTTGAAGTCTTTTTTTAGGAGGGAAAGAAAGCTATATTCCATTTATGACAACCCCCTCCCTGTATACTGAATAAATACATCCTCCAAAGATGGTTCTTGGGAATGAATGCTTATAATTTCATCGTGAGGGAAAAGGATACCCTGTTTCAATTCAGACGCTTCAATAATCTTGTTTTCCCGCTTGCCGTTCAGCATATAATCAATCACAATCTTTTGATTACTGTTTTGTATCTTTAGATTTTTAGGTGTATCAATTACAGCAATATTACCATTTACGATAAAAGCTACTCGGTCACAAAGCAGGTCTGCGTCCAACATATTGTGGGTTGTGAGAAAAACTGTAGTACCTTTTTTCCGCTCTTCTTCTATAATGTTACGGAATAACACCGCTCCAGCGGGGTCAAGTCCACTAGTTGGTTCGTCTAAAAATAGCAGCTTCGGGCTTGTCATAAGTGCCCGCGCCATGCTCACCCGTTGACGCATACCTTTGGAGTAAGAGGATACCGGTTTTTTGATATAATCCTTTTTAAACGCCAACCGGTCTAATAATACCTCGATATCTTGTCGTTGTTCCTTTGGGTAGAAGGACGCAAAATAGTTGAGATTATCCAACCCACTCAAATTGGCATACAGGTAAGGATACTCGAAAAGAACACCAATATTTTTGAAAAATTCCTTATTATAGGAGTTGGTAATATCTTTTCCGAATAATGAAACATGGCCGTTATGCCCTTTCAAAATCCCCGTAAGAATTTTTTGTGTTGTAGATTTACCTGAACCATTTGGTCCAAGGAAACCAAAGATTTCCCCTTTTCCAACCGTAAAATCGATACCGTGTAATGCCTGCTTGTCTTTGCCATAGGAAAATATAAGGTCTTTTACTTCAATCATTCTTCTTCACCCCATTTGTCCCTCTGGGTGCTTTGTTTTTCTTTCTGTCGCTGACTCCACCACTTCATAAACTTCACTTTAAAGGGAAGAGATATTGCCAGCAAAACAATTAAAATCACCCACCAATACCACGAAAGTCCTAAAAACATAAGAACACACCTCCATACTAATTTGACAATTTATTTTTACACACTAAAACTACGATTTCGGTATAAAGATGATGTAAAGATAGAGTGAAAATGAAGTAAAGAAAAAAACCGTGCTACGCAGCACGGTTTTTAATAATAGATGGATTTATTGAGTAATAGGAAGCATAAAGTAGAACTCGGCTCCATTCTCTTTGTTATGTATGCCATATTCGGATTTGTGCATGGAGAGTATTTGAGCTGATATAGCAAGACCAAGCCCGGAACCATTTCTATTGATTTCACTTTTATCTCTATGGAACTTTACCCAAACATCATCTGTCAAATGAGGCCCGTCGTTATAGATTGAAAATCGTACAAAACTTCCCAAAACACCTACCTCAATATGGATGTTGCCATTTTCAGAAACAAACTTTTTCGCATTACCCATAAAGTTGTGCAAAATCTGCCGCAGCCGTTTTGGGTCGGCCACCACATACACCGGTTCATTTGGAAGTGAATAACTCAATTGAAATGGTTCTGAAGGTGTATCAACATATCCCCGCCCCGCCACTGTTTCCACCAATTCCACAAAGTCAAACTTCTCCATTTTCATCGTACTGGCTCCGGCTTCCAGTGACGATAAGTCCAGCAGCGCATTGATCATTCCCGCCATCTTTTCGGTTTCCTCAACAATTACCTGACTGTATACGGTTTGTTTCTCCGGTACAGCGTCTTTCAACCCCTCCGCATAGGCTCTGATAACACCAAGAGGCGTTTTAAGTTCATGGGATAGTGTATCCGTAAGCTCTTTTCGCTGCGCTAATGCATGTTGAAGATTGACCGATGTTGTATTCAAATTCTCCCCAAGGGTTTGCAGCTCATCTTTTGTGTTCAATTTGCAGGGCTGCGAAAAATCAAGGTCGGCCATGCGCTGTGCAGCTTTGCTGATTTCATGGATAGGGCTTGATACGACGCGGGCTAACACCATGTCCCATCCTAAAATCAGCATAATCAAAAGGAACAGAAAAACAAGGTCGCTTATCCAGCCGGAAAAAGCAGAGGCTATGATATATGCTAACATACATGCCCCAATAACAATTTTTGATAACAGGAAAATCTTTTTGTTGATTGGATAGATAGAAAACCAGCTTGCACGCCTTGATTTTTTATTCATAGTCCATCACCTCAAACTTATACCCGGAACGAATGAGTGTAACAATATGACAACCTTCGTTCCCTAATTTCCGTCGCAGGTTTTTAACATGAACATCTACGGTTCGGCTTGTACCCTCAAACTCATATCCCCAAATACGGTTTAACAGCTGATCTCTTGAAAATACCTGCTTTGGATTTCTCATGAATAAAAGCAGCATTTCATATTCGGTATGAGTTAAGTCCACCGGATTTTCCTCAACGAAAACTTCCCTTGACATGGGATTGAGAGTAATCTTTCCAGCTTGTAAAGCCGATACGATGCTTTCAGAGTGTCCCGTTCTTTTGAGCAATACCCGCACCTTTGCCATCAAGACATTCGGACTAAAGGGTTTCGTAACATAGTCGTCCGCACCCAACTCATATCCTCTTAATTTGTCGACTTCCTCTTGTTTGGCCGTCAGCATAATAATGGGGAGGTTACTGATTTCCCGGGCTTGTTTACATACAGAATAGCCGTCCATGTTCGGCATCATAATATCCAATATCATTAAATCAACAGAGTTGTTTTTTAGTACTGTCAATGCGTCTATTCCGTCATCAGCCAAAATAATGTTGTAGCCATCTTTTTTCAAATAATCCGATACAATATCTTGTATTCGTTTTTCATCCTCTACAATTAGAATGAGCGGCATATAATCCCTCCTTTAGACGCCAAAAGATACACTATGTATTTTACCATATCGTTTAGGTTTTATCAGAAGAAATTAAAATGACATAGGTAATATTTCTATGTCCAATGAACAAACTAAATACGACTTTAAGGCTATGGACAGACCATAAAGGCAGCACGTTAAATCGAGGCTTACGCAGGTGCAGTTGTCCCAAGAAGTTGGCCTTGCCCCCATACATCATGTCTCTTGAAAACAAAGCCTAGCATCCAAGTTTTCAGGTTTTCATTACGCTAATTACACTTTTCAATATATCGGTAGATCAATTTCTTTTCCCTGGCAAAGAAAGGAAAAAGTTCACACGCCGCCAGCTCGACGCAGAGCTTGATGAGTTGAACGAAAGGGGATATATTATAATGTAAGCCACATCAAAAGATTTGAAAAGAGCAAAATGGAAGATAATAATCCTCTATAAATAACTTAATTCCTTTGTCCTTTTCATATCAAAATAGACTTCCCTATTTATTCGGGGCAATAGTGGCAAGCAGGGCAAGGTGGT
>DNNJ01000090.1:6569-8380 GCA_003487955.1 Clostridiales bacterium
GCGATTTTGCATAAAATTCCCTTACGGGATTTTTGCCAAATCTACTTGTTGGGGAGTATCCCCAATCCCCACTGAACACACAAAAAATTGTGTGGCTACGCTCCCTTTCGGAGCTTAAAATTCATAATAATATTACCTTTCTTTCTGTGATTTTTCTTTCTCTTTTTCTACTGAATCTTTTCCTAAAAGACGGTCAACATTTGCCTTTGCAGTCAGTATGTTTTTTATTTCTTTTTTTGTAGAATGATACTTTGCATAAGCTTTTCTTTTTTCAGAAATTAGCCCAGTATATTCCCTTTGCAAAGCCTTTACTGTAGGTATTTTCTTAGTATCTAATTCATCAAAAGCAGCCTTTGCAGCTTTGTGTAAAATTAAATAGGCAGTATGTTCTCGGTCTAACCCCTCATAATCGGAGAATATCTGTTTAATACTTAAGTGTTCATAATATTTCTGCCGAATTCATCCTAACCCTTGTTCAATTTTAGCTATCCTTCCTAACGGTATCAAGGGTAAAGGCTAAAGCCTGCTTCGCACCCTTGACCCCGTTAATCAGACCAACTCTAGTTCAATTAAGGGTTTAGGACGGACTATGCAACCAGTGCTGTTGCCTTTATTAAACCTTCCAATTCTAACCGGTAAAATTCATTTGGAGCTTTATAATTAATACTACTATGCCTACGTTTATTGTTGTAGTAGTCCATATATTTTGGAACTTCCTGGTATACTTCCGTAAAATCCTGAAATTCATGGCGTCTATAGCATTCGTCTTCCAAGATTGCATGAAACGATTCAATATAGGCGTTCATATTAGGCGTTTTAACTGGGATTCTTTCATGCTTAATTCGCCATTTGGCACAAAGCTTTTCAAATTGTTTAGCAGTAAATTGCGGGCCATTATCTGTCCTGACTATCGGTAATTTCATCCCCGGCTCTAATCCTCTTCTTCGAAGTGCTGTTTCTAGTACCCGACAGGCATCTTTAGCCTTAGCACTTAATCCTAGATGATAGCTTATAATGGCCCGGTCAAAAACGTCGATTATTGAGATCTGAAAAAAGAATTGGCCTGTACCTGCAATGTAGCCATATTTAAGATCCATCTGCCATAATTGATTAGAACCGGTTACCTTGTTTATCTTAGCTATTTTGCGTGGATGCTTAAAATATATCTT
Source organism: Clostridiales bacterium (assembly GCA_003487955.1). GTDB lineage: Bacteria > Bacillota > Clostridia > Tissierellales > Sedimentibacteraceae > Sedimentibacter. The sequence goes on from DNNJ01000090.1 coordinate 7,739, forward strand.
TCGCTGGGGACGTAATATAGCAAGGGCTTTACAGAGCCGATATACCTTTTTATGATCAATTAACAGATTGTAGTCTTCCTTGAGACTCCAAGTTAGTTTCTTATATCCATAGGGTAATCCGTCACCAGCAATAAGCTCTAAGAGATATTCTTTAATCTTCTCATCTGAAACTTTTTCCGCAGTTTTCGTTAGGGAGTATCCGGGTATTTTACGTCCCACATTCTTTTTTGCATCTACCTTTTTCGATTTTTGATTAATGTTGTAGTAGTAGGTGGAAGTGGTTAACCCGACAAAGCCGATAATGAGTTCTTTATTATATCCTTTTTTATCCTCCTATCGGCGATGGCGACTTTGTCGGCTACCGAGGGTTTTTGATATTAGCCAAATCCCTTAAAACTGCTAGTTCTAATTCTTTATTGGCAACTAATCGTTTTAATTGCTCATTTTCAGTGCTTATTTCTTTAAGCCGCTTTTCCATCTCTTTAAACCGGTTAGCTTTTGCTTTGGGTAATGATTCTAGGGAGCCTCTTTCACGCTGCTTTTTACGCCAGGTGTGAATGGTATTAGGGGAAATCTCATGTCTACGAGCTACTACGGCTACATTACCTGTTTCTATACATTCTCTTAAAATTTGCTCTTTAA
>DNNJ01000095.1:0-3423 GCA_003487955.1 Clostridiales bacterium
TTTTTACTCAACTTTCTCGACTTTATAGGTATCTGAAAGGAAAAAAATAACGTGAGTTCGATGTGAAATCGGCTTTTTTTATCACACATCTTCTATCGAACTCACGTCAAATTAATAAAATATTTTACTCTGCCTCTGAGTCATATCCATAGAACTCTATTTCCCATAGATCAATCCATCCGCTGCCGGAACGAGAATTTTTCCAGACTATGGCAAAATATTGGAAACGTTGCATATCTGGCCAGCTTCTTGTCCAAGTTGCGGTACTGAACCAGAACGTTGTGGTTAGCCAGTTGCCTTTAGCAATGGCATCGGCAAATCCGGGAGAATTAGCATAATCGGTTCCTGCGTCGGGATCAAATGGTTCATTACCCCAATACATCTCCACACTGTTGCCAAATCGCCTGTTCATAGTGGCTTGGTCCTGATATAAAGAAACCTTATTGATGTAATAGGAATCTTTTTGATTATCGACCACCATTATTTTCGGGAAAACACCTGATAAGGTTCCTTGTGCACTAACCCACCTGTGATTTCTGTCAATAACGCCGTCCACCGCCTTTGAAGGCAGGAAGCTGTTATCCCAGATCTGACCGGTAGTTACCGTAACGTTCCACGACTTGCAATCCAGCTTACCGGAAATAGGCGTAGGTGATTTAACCCAATTTTTGCTCCAGATGGTATCCAAACCTCCGGCAGGAGAATAGCTGGAGCTATATTCATACTTCTTTCCGCTCACTGCATTAGGTAACGATATTTTATTAGTGTTGGCACCCATTGTTTCTTCCAACATTATTAAATCACCATTTGTATCAATATATCGGAACCGAGTGGCTATCATCTCATCGGTACCAAAACCCATTACAAGTTCAGCGGCTGTTCCAACAATCTCTGCAGTATATGCAGTACGTTCTGAATGCGTTAATAACCAGTTATCCGCATAAGGTGCTTCCGTAATTTCCGAAGTCATAGATTTGTTGCCGTCGGTATCGAAGTTTATCAGTTCAAATGTATGAGATCTCTCTTCTAGATTATCAACGATTACCTCAGCTTTATCTCCCGAAAAAGCAGAATAGTCAATATCCATTACCTTGGTCTTATTATTCCAGTACAGTTTAGCCGTTTTAACCGAAGGATCATTAGGCATTCTCCAAGTAAGTTTTATACGGTTATGACCCCTAATGGCTTTTAACTCATTGGTCTTTTCAGGGTAAACATACCCACCTTTCTTGACGAACTCCTTGTAAATTTCATCCTGGTCTTTACATGAACTCACGCATACCACTAGAACTAAAGTCAGTAGTAAATATATATATTTTTTCATGTTCAATGTTTTTATCCTGTTCACGTTAATTAATACACTTCTAAAATTTGTCCGTAAGGAGTAATTTCACCTAACTGCACTTGTCCAATCTTAGCTTTGGTATCCCAAGTACTAAAGGTGTTAATAATTACCACACGCAAATACCGTAGTTCTCTGTAAGCATCTTTATAAAAGGTATCATCCATTTCAAACTCAGTACCAGTATTGAACATCTCGCGATCTTCGGGTGTCCAAGTACCCGGAACAGTTCCATCAGGATTGTATCCCGAAGGTCTGGGTTGTTCAAAGTAACCCAATTTGAACCAAGTGTCATCAAATCCATGCTCATTTTCGGGTACCACCTCTCCGGTTGGCGCCATACTTCCCCAGAACTCATATTCGCGAGGGTGTGCCCCGGTCCAGATATTGTAATCGATACGAGCCATTTTACCAATACGGCTGATTTTAGCCTTCACTCCTAAATCTATAGTAAGCCATTGCGGCATTGGATTATTCGCATGACTAGCGTAGAAGTGAGGAGATGCAGAAAGTCCTGAGTCATCCCATAAACCATTAATTGGATAGGTAGAAGCACTCGTAGAATAGGAATTATCATCTCCGGGATTGAAGTATTTAAACTTTCTTTTATCAAGCCTGGATTCCTCCAGCGGAGTCAACACTTTGGCTAATACTTCAGACTTATTGCCCCATCTGTCACGAACATATACCCCAAAAAGAGTTTCAACACTTTCTAAACCACGGCGAGGCAAATAGATATCTTCTGCAGCAGTAAACAGGGTTGTAACTTCGACCCATTTCCTAGAAGCATCAGGTACGTCAAGATTAGACACATCCTTATCAGCCAGCAAACACACAGCCAAGTCCTCGTTAGAGGTGTTGTTCATAATATGAATTTTCACACCACCAAAAGCCTCCGCAATATCAAACTCCACGGTTTGAACAGCAGGTGTTAACGGATTAATGGTCACGTTTAGCGGCATTGATTTTACCTCGTTTACGTTAAACGAACACACTTCAACCTTACGTGGCTCTGTATCGGCGTAACCAACCACAAGTAAGGTGTCCACATAACGCGATATCTTCGTATTCACTATTTCTCCACCACGTTCATACGTAGCTACAATCCCCTTTATGTTATCATCGTCCGGTAACTTTACCTTGATAACCGCACCGCCGGGAATGCTGGTAATCTCGGTAACCTCAACCGGTTTGGGCACAGGTATGGACTCATCAATTTGGTCTATTCTCCCTAACTCCTGGCAGCTAAATAACAACCAAGCAAAGAGTAAAACACTACAATATATTAACTTTTTCATCTTTAGTCGTTTTATTTTATTAAACAATTACCAACCCAAATTCTGTATAAGGTTCGGATTTTTTTCAAGCGTAGTCGTTTGAATGGGCCAGAAATAGTCCCTCTGAGCAAAGGGCTGTTCGGCAATCAACACTCTGGTATAAAACTCCTCGGGGGTAGCAGAAACTACTCTAAACCCGTAAATGTTTTTTGAGTATTCGCTATTTGCTTCCTTCCAACGTCTTAAGTCCCAAAAACGCTGGCTTTCGAAAGCCAATTCATTCAATCTTTCCCTATGGATAATATCACGCATACCCGCTTTGGTATTATATCTTCCGGGTGAGGTGCTGTGCACATCCCAAGAGGTTTTTACATCGGGAATGCCCGCGCGTTCGCGCACCGCATTGATATATTTGAACATATCCGCACTGTGAGCGCCGTTTGGTCCTTCAGCCTCGTTAATAGCTTCAGCATAAAGCAGGTAAAGGTCGGTAAGGCGAATCATGGGCCAGGGATACCAATAGGTTGACAGTGGGCTTCCGTCTGCACTCATGCGATTTTGGTAGGGATACATCTTTTTAGGATAGTAGCCTGTAACAGGACCTGACTCACTACTGGTTTTAGCCAAGGCTTTACCCATACGATTTTCAACGGTATAGATATCGCCGGGTTTTAAGTCGTTATAGTTAGCCAAAGCGCCCACCCATTTACCGCCATCGAAACCTAAGGAGGCGTAGAAACGAGGCTCACGATCGAAATGCAATTGAATGGTTGTGTATCCCTCTTCCAAATAATAGGAATGTGC
>DNNJ01000095.1:3732-3926 GCA_003487955.1 Clostridiales bacterium
GCAATTTTCAACGGAACACCAATAAAAGCATAGCAACTCAAAGAGTGCGACCAACCCAAATCTTTGTACTGTAAGTTTGGAGCAGTAAGCTGTTGCCACATAAGAAGCTGTGTTCTATTACTTTGAGTATTTCCCCAGATAATTTCTTGATTCCATCGGTCACACATCATGCCGCGCAATGTAAAATCGAGCGT
>DNNJ01000207.1:0-742 GCA_003487955.1 Clostridiales bacterium
TTCCTCCTCAATATTGCATAATATTAATACATTATATTTTAGGAGTTATGAAAATATGTACAAAGCTTTAATATTTTTATTTAATTTTGAATATTTCTGACAATTCATAGTATACTCCGGATTCATCATTACTGAATCGCGAAATAGAATCCGCAGCATTCTTTAGTTTATCAGTTGCATTTTTCATAGCTATTCCAAAACCTGAGTTCTTAATAAGCTCAATGTCATTATTGTCATCTCCCATGGCAATCACTTGAGCTGCATCTATTCCTATACTGTCAATATACTTTTTTAAGGCACGCCATTTGCAGCCATTTATATTGAGAAGTTCTAAAAGAGACCAGTTCCTTAGGTTCTGATTAAGTATTATATTGAATTCACCCGGTATTTTTTCAATTTCATTTTTAAATTCTAATAATTTCTGATACTCATTAAAGTAGCAAACCGACAAAATATTTTTTATTTCTTCTTCTTTAAACTTCTGATGTTTTGTTCTTTTATAATCCTTTTTAATATAACCTCGGTATACCTCTTCGTAGTTTTCACATTCGTAAATAATATCATACCCTTTATGGTATTCATCAACATGAATTATCGGATTTAAACCATGCTTTAAGCCTTGTTCATATATTTTTTCAAATATTGAAAAATCCAAATAATTGCTTTCAATAAACTCATCATTTACGTAACGCCTTACAACCGCACCATTATTTGCTAAAATTACCGGCTCCGTTAATTTAAT
>DNNJ01000207.1:1016-2348 GCA_003487955.1 Clostridiales bacterium
AAATTTTAGCCATGTAATAATTTCTGCCGGTTGCTATAACAATATGTACACCTTGTTTGTGAAGTTCATTAAGTATATGTGCATTTTTATCACTTATTGTTTTTTCATCATTTAAAAGGGTTCCGTCTAAATCCAATACTACCATCTTGCAATCCATAATAGTCTCCTAAAATTATTCGTATCCGAAACCATAGGCGGTTTATTTTTTACCTTCCAATCATAGTAGCTTTAAAATAATAAAAGTAATGAGCGAACATTTGCAGGACACGACTATAATTCTTAGCGAATGAAGGCGAAAAAACCGTTAAGCAGCTTGCGCTGTTTGAGCGAAGCGAGTTCGCAAGCTGTAGGTTTTAAGCCGAAGTGAGCTCTTAGAATTATTCGCGTCCGAAACCGTGAGCGGTTATTTTTATTATTTTCCACTGGGCGAATTATTGCAAAAATTCAGCCGAGATTTCTCTCGGCTAAAATTTTTATAGTCTTATCTATTTTATACTATTCTGCTACAGTTGCATACATGAAGTATTTGTATCCTAACGGGCTTGAAAAAGCACCTTCAAGTTCAGGACTCTTCATGAAGATATCCGTATAGTAGTAAATTGGGCATATTGCTCCGGTTTCCATTAATATATTTTCTGCTTCATGCATTAAAGCAAATCTTTCTTCAGGAACCTTAGAAGCTTTTACTTCAGCAATTACCTTATCATATGATTCTGCCCAAGTTTTTCCGCTTTCACCCTTGTAAGTGTAACCTGCATATGTTGCATGTTCACCCTTTCCAAATTGTGAGTCGTTGTTGCCGCTTGATGTAATCCACATGTCAAGGAATGATATAGGATCGTTGTAGTCTCCTAACCAGCCGTTTCTTGCAACTGAGTAGTTTCCATCCTTACGAGTGTTAAGGAATGTTGACCATTCTTGTTTTTCTATAGTCATATTAATTCCATACTGTGCATAGGTAGCTTGTAGATTTATGGCAATTGCTTCATGACCTGTTCCTTCATTTGTTATATAAGCAAGTGTCGGGAATTCTTTAGACACTTTTCCAGCTTCATCAACAGTAAACAATCCTGATGAATCAGCAGCTTCTCTTAATAAAGCTACTGCTTCTTGAGTATTCTTTTCATAATCATCCGGGTTAACACTGTAATATCCTGCTCCGTCACCATTAGGACCGTTGTTGGTTACAAATTCTGTTTTTCCATCCGGCTCAGTTAATCCAATCGGAACAAAAGAATTTGCTTCTACTTGACCAGCCTGACCGATTTCTTCAACTATATAAGTTCTGTCTATCATAAGACCAAGAGCTTTTCTTATTTTTGCTTTGTCAGC
>DNNJ01000207.1:2591-5308 GCA_003487955.1 Clostridiales bacterium
TCACCAAAAGCTGAAAAAGCTTTATCATTTACATTGTATGAAACATAATACGTTCCAAGCTGTCCTTCTATAAAGAATTCATCAGGATAATCCTCCTGCAATGCTTTAATTTCATCATTTGGAACTTGGTCAATGAACAAATATGAGCCGTTCTGGTAGTTTGCTAATGTTGAAGTATCATCATCATTGAATGCAAATACTAATTCATTTGTTTTTATACGGTCTGCATCGTGATAATATTCGTTTTTCTGCATTATCAACTGGCTTTGTGAGAATTCAACAACCTTGTACGGACCGTTTCCAATGTAAGTATCTGCTGCGGTAGCCCATGCATCATTTCCTTCAGCAACATCTGCTTTTACAGGCATATATGTGGGGAATGCAACTAATTCGTTAAAATATGGCACATCTACAGGAAGAACAACTGTCAGTGTTTTTCCGTCATCAGAAGCTGTAACATTAAGCTTTGCATCCGGATTTACTAAATTTTCCTCTTCATCCATTTCAGTCATAGCTGCATAACCATCAACAACTTCAAACATATATCCATAGTCTGCTGCTGTTACAGGGTTAGCTGCTCTGTTCCAAGCATAAACGAAATCTTGGGCTGTTAGCTCGGAACCGTCGCTCCATTTTAAGCCGTCTTTTAGCTCATATACATATTCAACCATTCCGTCTGCTCTCTCTTTACCTGCAGGCAGTTCTTTAGCTAAGTCTGCATAAAGCTCTAAACCGCCGTCTGCTTTTTGTTGATAGCCTACTAATCCTGCAAATGCATGGATTATATAGGTAGCACCGTCAACTGCACTGTTAAGTGCCGGGTCAATTGTATCCGGATATGCACCAACATGCAAAGTTAAACTGTCTGCAATTCCCGGTTCTTCCGGAGTTTCCGGAGTTTCCGGAGTTTCTGGTGTTTCCGGCTCCGCCGGTGGTTGATTATTTCCACATGCTGCTAATGAAAACACCATGGCCAAAACTAAAATCAAAGATAAAATTTTTTTCATTACTTTCCTCCTAATTAATTATATATATTAATTTTTAAATTAATATCACGTCTTCCGCTTAGGGACATTCCTTTATGCTTACCTCAAGGGCTCATATTTAGGGACATTCCTTCAATGCTCACTTACAAAGACTTACCCTTCATTGAAGGTGTGTCCCTATTCCGCTAAACATGAATGCATGCAACCATGTGGTCAGGTGCCACTTCTCTTAATTCAGGCCTTATTTCAGCACATTCTTTTGTTGCCCTTTGACACCTTGTTCTGAAAGGACATCCGGAAGGCATATTTAACGGGCTGGGCACATCACCTTCAAGTAAAATTCTCTTATGGTTTCTTGCATAATTCGGGTCAGGAATAGGCACTGCCGACAATAATGAAATTGTATATGGATGAAGCGGATGATTGTACAATTCATCTGCAGGTGCTAATTCCATCATTCTTCCTAAATACATAACTGCAATTCTATTAGATATATGTTTTACTACCAAAATATCATGAGCAATAAATAAATAAGTCAGACCTAATTGAGCTTGTAAATCTTCGAACTTATTAATAATTTGTGCTTGTATTGAAACATCCAGTGCAGATACCGGCTCATCACATACGATAAATTCCGGCTCAACCGCCAATGCTCTGGCAATTCCGATTCGCTGACGCTGCCCTCCGGAGAATTCATGAGCATAACGGGTTGCATGTTCGCTTGAAAGCCCTACAATCTCCATTAATTCATTAACTCTGTTATCCCTTTCTTTTCTGTTCTTGTACATATTCATAACATCCAATGGCTCTCCAACAATATCACCCACTGTCATTCTCGGGTTTAGAGAGGAATATGGATCCTGAAATACCATCTGTGCATTTTGCCTTAAATGCTTTATAGATCCTTTGCTTTCAATCTTTTGTCCTTTAAAAATTACTTCTCCGCTTGTTGGTTTGTATAGCTGTAATATTGACCTTCCTACTGTTGTTTTTCCGCAGCCGGATTCACCAACCAAGCCTAAGGTTTCACCTTTTCTTATACTAAACGATATATCGTCAACTGCTTTTAAAGGTTTACTCCTTAACAAGCCAATTGGAATATCGAAATATTGCTTTAAATTCTTTACTTCAAGAAGATTTTTATTTTCCATGATACATCTCCTCTACTTGTTTTTTTGTAAGGGTTTCATTTTCAATTCCTTCTCTTGCATTCATCCAGCATCTGGAATTATGTTTTCCCTCTATTTTAAGCTCCACCGGATTTACAGTGAGACAAACTTTCATTGCATTTTCACACCTTGGCGCAAATGGACATCCATCCGGCAAGTTCAATAAATCTACAGGATTGCCTCCTATTGGCTTAAGACGTTGTTTTTCATCTTGAACAGTGGGTATGGATTTCAACAATCCCTTAGTATATTCATGCTTAGGGTTATAGAAAATATCATCTGATGTTCCTCTTTCAGATATTTGCCCTGCATACATGACAATTATATCATCACACATTTCTGCAACCACTCCTAAATCATGGGTGATTAGTATTATCGCCATACCTAATTTCTTTTGCAGCTCCTTCATCAAATCAAGTATCTGAGCTTGAATTGTTACATCTAATGCTGTTGTAGGCTCATCTGCAATCAATATATCAGGCTCACACGCAAGAGCCATTGCTATCATAACTCTTTGTCTCATACCCCCTGAAAACTCGTGAGGATATTGCTCAATTCTTTT